>JBDSFL010000095.1:0-24127 GCA_039919545.1 Thermoanaerobaculia bacterium
CGACCACCCGCGCAGGTTCGTGGTCCGTCCCCCGGCGATTGCTGGTGAAGACGTTCATGAGCGCCACCGTGCTCGACTTCCGTGAAGCGCTGCTCCCGGCTGGCGTCGTCGATCTGGAGATCCGCGGCGTGATGAGCAGCATCGACATCATCGTCCCCCCCGGCCTGGCGGTGGAAACCGACGGCACGGCATTTCTGGGCAGCTTTGACGACATCCACCGCGCCCCGCGCAATCCCGACCCCGACGCGCCTTTGCTGCGTATCCATGGCCTGGCGGTGATGTCCGCGGTGGAGATCCGCATGCGCCTCCCCGGCGAGACCGAGCGCCAGCACCGTCAGCGCGACCGAGAACGGCGGCGGGAGCCCGAGCGGAAAGCCCTGCCGGCCCCGGGTGGTCCCGATAGCGCGTAATCCCGGCGATTCACCAGCGGGTCGTTGACTTCGGCCCGCCATCCTGGCATAGCAGACCCTTCGTCGGCGGGGCGTGGCGCAGCCTGGTAGCGCGTTCGGTTCGGGACCGAAAGGTCGGAGGTTCAAATCCTCTCGCCCCGACAAGTTTAGTCCGCGTAGAGCCTTTCCAACGGTTCCGCGGCGCGTGGCCATCGGGGGGGCATTCTGGGGGTGGGTACAAACGGGTAACAAACGGAGCCGCTGGGCGCGTTTCTGCGCGCGTGGCGGCGGGTAGCGGCGGCTCCTGGGGCCGCGTCCCTCGCTGAAGGACCTTCGCCAGGGAACGGGCGCCACAGCCCGGGCGTGTCGCGCCCTACCGGCCGGCCTAACTAGCCGTTCGGTCCACCAAGGGGCCGTCGGCCCACGTGGCGCGACAGGGGGGCGTCCCCGGCGGGCGGAGACGCAGGGGCGAGGAGGAGACCGACCGACCGTCGGGACGACCTATATCACATAGGTCATGTTATATGGATGACATGCCCAGAGGGAAAAGCGGGCTCCTGATCGCGTCCATCGATCCGACCCTGAAGAAGCAGTTCTACTCTCGGCTCGCGGCCGAGGGCCAGACCTATAAGGACTGGCTTCTTCAGCGGTTGGGACGGTACCTTGGCCACGAACAGCTCCCTCTTTACCCGACCGATGCCACGTCAATCGCAGGGACTGCCGCAGCCGTCGGCAGTCAGGCTCCCTCCCGGCCGAAGAAAAAGAAAAAGAGAAAGAGTGCTCCTCATGACCAGACTCGCCGCCGACGATGACTGCCCGATTATCGCGCTCGACAAGTTCATCCAGGCCACGCGCGACTCAGGCTACAAGGGTACCGCCAGCGCCATCTCCGAACTCATCGATAACAGCCTGCAGGCTAAGGCGAGCGAGATCGAGGTAACCATCTCTGAGGTGGAGGGCGAGCCTCCCTTGGAGGTGTCCGTCTTCGACAACGGTGGCGGCATGGATCCGTTCACGCTCCGGCACGCGCTCCGGTTCGGCGGCAGCAGCCGCTTCGACGATCGCTCAGGCCTCGGGCGCTATGGCATGGGCCTCCCCAACAGTTCGCTGAGCCAGGCCAATCGAGTCTCCGTCTATACGTGGCAGACGCTCGAAAGGCCTCGAGGGGCCAAGTCGCGTGGAGGGAAGGCGCCTACGACCGCTGTCGTCTACTCCTCGTACCTCGACGTCGACGAGATAGCGCGCGGGGAACTGCAGCACGTGCCCGTCCCGAAGGCTAGCCCGACGCCTCCTGCCTCCTGCCGCGGGGCCTCCGGCACACTGGTCGTGTGGCAGGGCTGCGATCGCCTCGATAACCGGCGGATCTCTACGCTCCAGCGGAAGATCAGCGCTGAGCTTGGCAGGCGCTTTCGTCACTTCATCTGGAGCGGAGTCCGGCTCCGCGTGAATGGTACGCCCGTTCAGGCGCTCGATCCTCTGTACCTGCACCCGAAGGCCAAGCACCAGGGCGGCGAGATCTTCGGCGAGGACCTCTCCTACGAGATCGCGGTCGACCCTTCGAACCCCGCGAAGGGGACCTCGAAGGTCTCGGTTCGCTTTTCGGAGCTGCCCGTTCATGAGTGGCAGGCGCTCTCAAACGACGAGAAGCGAGCGCTCGGGATCTCAAAAGGCGCCGGCGTCTCCGTTGTCCGCGGAGGGCGCGAGGTCGACTACGGTTGGTTCTTCCTCGGAGATAAGCGACGTGAGAACTACGACGACTGGTGGCGCTGCGAGATCCGCTTCGAGCCAGCCCTCGATGAAGCCTTTGGTATCACGCACACAAAACAGCAGATCCGCCCGAAGAACTACCTGCTCGAGGCGCTGACACCGGATCTCGAAGCGATGGCTCGAGCGCTCAACGCCCGCGCACGCAAGGCGCACCTGGCCACGAAGGCGCAGGAGCGGTTCACGGAAGCGGAGGATGTGGCGTCGAAGCGAGACCGTCTGCTCAAGCCGCTCGGGCGCACCCCTGAGCAGGGCGCCAGGACCCTGATGGCGGACCTGAAGAAGCGACACCCTAAGCTTCGGACTGCGTCCGACGACAAGGTCGTTGGCCGCTACGCGATCGTGGAGGCCCCGCTCAAGGAGACGGTCTTCTTCTCCGTCGCCCGCGACGCCGATCGCTTGGTCTTGGTGCTGAACCCGGATCATCCCTTCTATTCTCGCGTCTACAGGCCGCTGGCTGAGAGCGACTCCGCGCTTGACAAGGAGCTCCGGATCTCTCTGGAACTCCTGCTCCTCGCCGCTGCTCGCAGCGAGGCCGCTACGAGTGGGCGACGCAGCGAAGCCGTTGGGCAGTTCAGGCTCGACTGGAGCAACACCCTCGCAACATTTTTGAACGGCTGATGGATCAGCAGGAGGCCGAGAGCGGTGCGCTGCTGCGACCGCCGTTTAAGGTCCCGGCCCGCTCAGTCCCTATCCTTGCGACCTTCGCAAGGAGCATTCGGCGCGTGTCAAACGCGACGGATGGCGACGAGGATCGACGACGCGCCCTCGAGCAGGCGACACAGGCATTTGTCGACAACAAGCAGACGTGGCCGGAGCGAGACCGTCAAATGCTCCAGGCTGCGGGGCTTGTCGTGGCAGACTTGGTCGAGCAAGGTTGGCAGTTCCACGTTCGTCGCGACGGCATCGAGGCTCGCCTCTCGTCGCAGGTCGCGTCTGATGTGATGGCCGAGAAGGCTCGCGTCCGCCAGCAAGAGCTGCTGAAGCGCAACGAGCAGCTCCGGCACCCTGCGGTCCGATCATTCATCAAGTCGATGGAGCATCGAAGACTCCACGGAAGGCGCTTCGTCTCGATCTTCTCCCTCATGCGGGACGGCCGCGAACTGGCCGAATCCCTCCGGCTAGCTCGGCTGGCGCTGACGGGCGACACGATCGCGCCGTTGAACGCCGTCACCGCTCCCTACCTACAGTTTGTGGTGACTGGCCAGCGCTGTGAGCACACGGGATTCCTGCTGCAGGACATCTGGCGCTACTTCCGGCACACCTGGAGCAACCAATACACGAGCGTCCCCGGCCGTTCGATGATGTTCCTCGTCCGCGATGGCGCCGTAGAGAATCATCCGGTCATGGGGATCGCCGCGCTCAGCAGCCCCATCGTGCAGATCAGAGAGCGCGACGAATGGATCGGCTGGCAGCCGACGTCCTTCCTCGATGCCGCACGAGCCAAGCCCTCCATCAGGGTCGCTCGATGGCTCCAAGCCGTCGTCGACAACGCGATCGCGGAGCTCTACATCGACGACCTCCTCGCTGATGAGCTCATAACCCGCAAGTCGCTCCGGGCCCCAACCCCCGACGTCGTCGCGGGCCTCCTCAGCCACAGCATCGAGGAGAGAAAACGACATCACAGGTTCATGAGGTCAGGCGACTATAAGCGAGCGGCACGTACGACCGCAGAGACCTCCTGGGAGGAGAGGGCGAAGACGCACCTGTTTCGCTCCAAGCGTGCGCTCGCCCTGGCGGAGTTCCTCGAGGCCAGGATGCTAATCAGGCGCCACTACGGCCAGGAGCCGTCGTCCGCCGGGCTCGTGGCGCTTCTCGAGGACCGAGAAGGCGTCCGGGTGGCGAAGAAGATTGTGAAGCGTGCAAAGTCCGAGCACGTGGGCATCGCGATGGCAGACATTACGGTCTGTGGGGCGGTGCCGCCCTACAACGGCATCTTGGGAGGCAAGCTGGTCAGCATGCTCGCGGCCAGCCCTGAGGTCGTGGAGGCGTATCGCCATCGCTACGAGGTCGCCGTGAGCGAGATCGCGTCTTCAATGGCCGGTCGCCCGATTGTTCGCCCACCTACCTTGGTCTTTCTTGGCACCACGTCGCTCTACGGTGGTGGCTCAAGCCAATACAACAGGATCCGCATCCCGTGCGAGCGCCTCGGTGGTGAACCGGGCACTGTGATCGAGTACGCCCGCCTGGGGATGTCGGAGGCCTTTGGAACCTCACACTATAGCGAGGACACCATCGAGGCCTTGGTCGAACTTGTCCAACAGAGCCATGACGGGCAACGCGTGAACAGCATCTTCGGAGAGGGGGTCAGCCCGAAGTTACGCAAGGTCAGAGAGGGCCTCGAACTCCTGAACTTCCCATCCGACGCCCTCCTCCGGCACGGTCGGCAGCGGATCGTCTACGGGGTCACCCTGGTTCGAAACACTCGGGACTTCCTATTGGGAATCGAAGGCACGGCGAAGTACCTCGTCCCACCTCGCCTCGGCGATAGGGGCACCCAGGCGATCGCCGACTGGTGGAAGGCCCGATGGCTGAAGGGGCGAGTCATGTCCGATGACGTTCTGGCGGAGGTGGCTCGCCACACTCCGGTGCATCCGATCAAGCACGGGGCACGCGTTGTCCTCCCCCATGTTGGTCCTCAGGAGGAACTGCCGCTCGGTGCGCCATCGTGAGCGCCGCATCGGTCCCTCGCGCGAGGGCCGAGATCCGACCGACCGCCGAGCAGGTCCGAGTCACTCGTGCCGTCGTGCGCTGGTACCTGCGAACGCACTACGGGCGAGGTACAGAACCAGGGACCCTCGGCATGTTCTGCGACGAGACGAGCGTCGGGGCGTTCTCGGTCAGTCCCCAAGCCCTCGCGCGTGGAGATGGCGAGGCCCTGTTTCGGATCCTGGTCGCGACCGCGATGTTTCAACGTCGCCAAGATCAACAAATTCTGAGGATACTGCGAGGGATCGATCCCGCGACGGCTGCTGAGCTCACAGAGCCTGCTCAACTCCTGAAACTCGTTCGGCGGAGCACCTGCCCGAACATCAAGTCCGTTGAGCTGCTTCGCCAGTCGTGCGACTTGACGAAGGACCCCAGAACGAGACAGGGGACGTGCTCGGCCCGTCCGTCCCTGGAGTGCCACCTGAAGGACCACACGGTCGTGCTGAAGCGGTATGGGCACTTCGGGAAGATGCCGACGTCGCTGGCACTCGCGATTAGCGAGGAGGCCGTCGCCGATCTCCCAGCGCTCCTTCGCCGAATCGTGGCCACCAATTCCACGCGGATGGCACGCGCCGTCGCCCTAGAAGGCGCGCTGTGCGCCGCCTGGCGGATCAATCAGAAGCTGGCCTCAATGTTCCTCTCCGCCGTGACAAACCCTGATCTCTCTCCAGGCTTCAGGCCGCCGTGGGGACAGGGGCTCGACTGGACCTACTTTGTCGTCGTTGATAGCAACGTGGACGGATTTCTGGCGGCGATCGGGTATGCAGGGCCGGGAAGCTATGACGCTCGCCGAATTTTTCTCAGGGGCCTCGCCGCGCGGATTGACCTCAGTAGCTTGAAGCGAGGCCTGCGGGCCTTCAACCCACGGCTCGTTCAGCAGGCGATGTACCTCTTCATGAGCGCCACGAACCGCCGCGCTCTCCCAAACGACTGTGGCCACCTAGGCCCGGCGACGTGCACGCGGTGCCCACAAGCGCTGGCGGCTCGGTGCTCAGTTCGGCACCGCGCCGCAGCGTGAGAGCCGAGCGCTACGCGGAGGCGTCGTAGAGGCTCTCAGCGATGGAGGCCATCATGTCGGCGAGCGCGTCGTCCGGCACCAGCCTATCGAGGGCGTGACGCAGACGCTCCATTGGGAGACGGACGCGTCGAGATCCACTGCGCGGGGCGCTCTTTCCCTTTTTTCATCTTCGACAAGAACCCGCACGACGTCGCCGGCGGCGTCATCGAGAACAAGCGCCTCGGAGCCGTCATCCAGGCCGCCGAGGACGAACGAGACCGCCCTCAAATTGGCTTCGAAGAAGCTGACTCTCCGGCAGAAGGAACGACTCCGGGCCGCCCCGTCAGGCCCCCGACCTCGTCCAGCCGAACCGGACATCTCTACTTGGCGGCGTTGACATTGACCGGGGGTGGGCTCGGGGGAGAAACTGCGCTTGTTCTTCCTATCCCTTGGCTCCTGCCGCCTCCCAGGCGCACGCTTCGCCGTCTCCTCGCTCTGCTCTTGACCCTCTGTGCCAGTGTTAGCGTCGTCCGCTCGAAGTGATCGAGGCGGGAGGAACACATGGCGAGGATGATCGAACTTCAACGTAGAATCTGAAGGTACCCATGTACGAAGAGCTCAAGCACTACGCCGACGCGCTGCGTACCTACATCACGTCCACGTACCACATCTCGAACCCGGCGCTCGTCGAGCTACGAGACGAGCTGCTGGAGCGCGAGGGCGCGATCGCGCAGCGGCCGTACATCGAGAGCACGGCGCGTTACGCCGCCACGCGCCGGTACGCGGACCTCGCCATCCCCCCTGAGGTCGCAGACCTGCTCACGTGGCTCGGCCAGCGCGGGGCCGTCTTCGACCCGCCTTACAACCACCAGGCGAGCGCGTTGGAGTTCGCGCTCCCGGCGGACTATCGCGACATCGTCGTCACGACGGGGACTGGCTCCGGAAAGACCGAGACGTTCCTCCTGCCGATCCTCGGCCGCCTGGCTGCTGAGGCCGCGGCCAGCCAGTCGTCGTTCTCGACGCGCGCGGTCCGCGCGCTGCTGCTCTACCCGATGAACGCGCTGGTCAACGACCAACTCGGGCGCCTGCGGGTGCTGTTCGGCGGCAACGACGTCGCTCGGTGGTTCACCGACCGTGGAGGCCGCCCGATGAAGTTCGCGCGCTACACGGGGCGCACGCTCTACCCGGGCCGCCGGAGGGAGGACACCTCGAAGCACTGGGCCCGCCTCAAGGCGCAGCTCGAGTTCTTCACCAAGCTCGAGGACCGCGCCGCGTCGAACGCGGCTGCGCGGGCGCTCATCGCGGACCTCCGGAGCCGAGGGAAGTGGCCCGCCAAACCGTCGTCGAGCCCGGACAGGGAGGACGGCGTCAGCCGGTGGCTCGGCTCGGGCAAGTGGAAGAACCGGGACGAAGAGTGGATCCGCACCGTCGAGCGGCCTGAAGACCCCGAGCTGTTCTTGCGCCACGAGGCGCAGGAGGGCGTGCCCGACCTGCTGGTCACCAACTACTCGATGCTGGAGTACATGCTGCTCCGACCGATCGAGCGCGAAATCTTCCGCGAGACGGCGGACTACTACGCGGCGAACCGTGACCAACGGCTGCTCCTCGTCCTCGACGAGGCGCACCTCTACCGGGGCGCTCAGGGGACCGAGGTTGCGATGCTGATCCGGCGCCTGCGCAACCGACTGCAGCTCCCGCTCAGCCAACTGCAGGTGATCTGCACCAGCGCGTCGTTCTCCAACCCCGACGCCGCCAAGCGCTTCGCCGCCGACCTAGCGGGAAAGCCCGTCGCCGGGTTCCATGTCTTGACCGGCGACAAGCGCGCCGCGCAGCCCTCGGGACCAGGCGACGATAAGGTTGCCGAGGCGTTCGCTGGCGTCGAACTCCACCGCGTCCACGAGGGCGACCTCGCCTCGCGCTTCGCCGCCGCGCTTCCCGTGCTCCAACTGGTAGACGCTCGCGCGTCGGTCGAGTCACTCACGAGCGCGGCGGCTGGCGTGACCGACTCGGACCCGGTGGCGCGCGCGCTCCTCGCCGCGCTCGGCAAGCTCCCTGTCACGGGCCGGTTGGTGAACCTTACCAGTGGTGCGCGCGCTGAGGGTGACCAGGAGCAAGATCCTGTCGGAGTCGGGCCGGCGCAGGATGCCGGCGCGCTGGGGGCACGCTTGTTCCCTGACGTTGAGTCGGCCCTGGCGCTGGCGGCCACCAACAGCCTCGTCGAGTTGGCGTCGCTGGCGAAGGAGAACAACGGGAAGGCGCCGCTCCTCGCCGCGCGCGCGCACGCGTTCTTCCGCGGGCTGCCCGGCCTGTGGGCGTGCTCGGATCCGAACTGCGCGCGCGTCTCGAGCGATTTGCGCGCGCGCTGGGCCGGCCGCTCGCCCCCCACCGGCGCGCTTTACGCGCAGCCGCGGAGGACCTGCGAGTGCGGCGCGCGCGCGTTCGAGGTTCACACGTGCCGCTCATGCGGCTCGGCCTACTTCAAAGCCTACTCCTTCGACCCAGACTCGCCCGACTATCTGTGGGCGGAAGACGTCGGCGAGGTGGATGACGTCGACGGGGTCGTGCAGCCGGTGCTCCTCGCGCTCGAGGAGCCGCCGGCCGGAACGGGTGCACGCCTCGACTATCTGGATCCGGTGTCTGGGCGCGTCGGCTCGCGGAGCGAGGCGGCGAGAGAGATCTGGCTGCCGCCCGTCGGTCAGAAGGACACCCCACCCGGTCAGTTCCACAGTTGTCCTCGCTGCGGCTCGCCAGGCGACTACATCATGGATCACGTCACCAAGGGCGATGAGCCCTTCCAGGAGATCGTGTCGTCGCAGCTGCTCGAGCAGCCACCGCGCCCGGAGGTCGAGACCCCGCTCAAGGGACGCAAGGCGCTCATCTTCTCTGATGGACGACAGGCGGCGTCGCGGCTCGCGGGCAAGCTGCAGCAGTACTCGATGCGTGACGCCGTGCGCCCGCTCATCCTTAACGGGCTCGCGGAGCTTGGCCGGCGGTTCGGCGCGCCTCTCGCGTTGGAACACGCCTACGCGGCGCTACTCACCGGGTGCGCGATCCGCGGGGTCACGCTCCGCCCCGCGCAGGCGCCGCACTTTGATGAGGACCTCCAGTTGTTCCGCGAGCTGCTCAGCAGCAGCCCCCCGCTCGCGGAGAGGGCGTTCCTCTCTCGGTCCGCAGAGCTGAACACGCACCGCACCAACAAGGCGCTCATGCTCGCGCTGTATCCTGTGCTGAAGGATCCCCACACCGGCTTGAGCGCGCTGGGGCTCGGGAGCGTCCAGGCCATGCTCGACGAGACCGACCTGGCGGCGCTGCACAAGCTGCCCGCGCCGCCCGAGCCCTCGGAGTTGACCGAGGACGAGCGGCGCCTCGCGCTGCTGGACTTGTGGCTGAACGACGCCGTCCTCAGCCATGCCGTATTCCTCCCGACGACTCCGAGCGATTGGCTCGACTCACCGACGGGCGCGAAGATCAACCGGACGAAGGCGAGCTTCCCCGGGTTTGTGAAGGACCTCGTGGGCACCAAGTGGTTCAACACGCACCTGAAGGGGAGCGCGGCCAGCGCGACGCCGTGGGGGGCTTTCCTTAGGCGGACGTTCGGCGCGAGCGAGACCGCCAACGGCTTCATCCTGCGCGCGGCGAAGCTCGGCGTGGTGACTACCGGCGTCGAGTGGCGGCGCTGCGACACGTGCACCACCGCGCAGCCCTTCAACCCGCTGGCGGGCGCTCGCTGCCGGATGCGGTTCGGCCATAGAGAGTGCGGCGGGACCACCCGGACGCTCGATCCCTCAGCGGACCCAGTCTTCCGCTCGAGGAAGGGGCACTTCCGCCGGCACACGGAGCGGCTCGAAACCGAGCCCGGCTACGCGCCCCACCCCTACGTCGCCGCCGAGCACTCCGCGGCGCTCAACGACAGCGGCACCAGCGCCGCGGTCGCCAGGACCGAGTGGCACGAGCTCCGCTTTCAAGACCTCGACGTCGAGGGGCCCGAGGGCCGCAAGGACGGCCCCATCGACGTCCTCTCGTGCACGACCACGATGGAGGTTGGCATCGACATCGGCAGCCTCACCGCCGTCGCGCTGAGGAACGTCCCGCCGGGGCGGGCCAACTATCAGCAGCGCGCTGGCCGCGCCGGTCGCCGAGGCTCCGCGCTGTCGACGGTCGTCACCTACTGTGGCGCCGACAGCCACGACCAGGAGTTCTACGCGAGCCCGGCGGCGATGGTCAGCGGGCCGATCCCCGATCCGACGCTCAACCTCGACAACCTCGAGATCGTCCGCCGCCACTGCTTCGCGGTCGTGATGAGCATGTTCCAGATGGACGCTATCGCGGACCCGCACGACGACAGCGTCAGCGCCAACGTGTTTGAGAGTTTGGGGATGCTCCGCGACTTCCGCAGCGGACCCGCGTCGGAGTTCTCCTACGCCGGGCTGGAGCGGTGGCTCGGAGAGAGCGAGGCGGCTGTCCGAGCCGCGCTGGCTGAGGTCGTCCCCGATGACGTGGTCAACGCGGAGCCGGGCTTCGTGGACGCGGTGCCCGCGAGGTTGCTCGCGGCGCTGCGCGAGGTCGGCGCGGGCCCGGTGGAGGGCGCCGAGATCGAGGGCGCGCTCTCGCCCGCGGTGGACGAACTGATCGCTGAGGGCGGTGGCGAGGAGGCGGCGACCGCGCGCGGCGGGCTGATGATGGACTGGGGTGACGCGGTCGACGTCGACGCGGTCGGAGCACCTGCCGCCACACCTAACGCAGCTGGGGCTGACGATGCGGATCGTACCGAGGACGCTCCCGAGGGTAGCCTCGACCCCGAGAAGCTGCTCGACCGGCTCTTCGACCGCGGCGTGCTCCCACGCTACGCGTTCCCCACCGACGTTGTGACCTTCCACGTCTTCGACAAGAACGCGAGCACCGACCGGAAGGCGGTCCTCAAGTACTCTCCCCAACTCGGGCTGAACCAGGCACTGTCGAGCTACGCGCCCGGGCGCGAGGTGTGGGTCAACGGCGAGCGGCACTACTCCTTCGCGATCTGGACGCCCTTCAAGCGCCGAGAGTGCTGGCAGGCGTGGTTCCGGATGAAGGTGTACTTCGAGTGCGACCGGTGCGGGTATGCGCGCGTCGAGCGACGGAGCGACGAGCACTACGTCGGCCAGGTGTTGAACTGCCCGGCGTGCGGCAGCGCCGGCTCGCTCGGCGTCGGCACACGCTGGCTCAGGCCGCCGGGCTTCGCGCACCCCGTGGACATCGACGCCGAACTCCCGCTCGAGGATAGCCCGACGCCCACGCGCCCGACGCGCGCCAAGCTTAGCGCGCCTTTTACGGACAGCGGGCCGCCTGCGCGGGCCGATCAGGCCGCGAACGGCGCTGGGTACGAGGTGTGGACGGCGAAGCAGCGGCTCGTGCTGACGAACACCGGCTCGCACGACCGAATGATGCCCGGCTTCCTCTACTGCCCGAGGTGCGGGCGCGCCGAGCCGAACGGCTGGGACGCGGGTAAGGTCCGGCGGGGAGGCCACCCGAGGCCGAACCCTGACCACAAGCCGCACGGCCCGAGCTGTAACGGGACGCCGGCGGCGATCGTGCTCGGCAACGAGTTCGAGACCGACATCGCGCTGTTCCGGTTTCACCTCGGGGGCGCGGTGACGATCCTGCCGGGATCAACCGTCGCCAAGATCGTCCTCACTACGGTGGCGGAGGCGCTGGCCGCGGCAGCAGCGAAGGTCCTCGCCATCGAGGCGTCTGATATCGGCGCCGAGTTCCGCGTCGCGATGACCAGCGGCGGGCGCACGGGGCGGGACGTCGAGGTCTACCTCTACGACCTGACGCCCGGCGGCGCGGGGTTCGTGCGCACGGCAGCGCAAGACCCAGGTCGCCTGTTCGATGCGGCGCTCGGGCGACTGGAGTCTTGCGACTGCACTCACTCCTGCTACGAGTGTCTCCGCAGCTACAAGAACAAGTGGGACCATAAGTACCTCGACCGTAAGCTCGGCGCGGCGTTCATCCGGCACGTCGTTCGCGGCGAGCGGCCGACGATCGCGGACGACGACGAGGAGCGCCTGCTCCGCGCGCTGCGCGTTGACCTCGAAGAGGCGGGGAACGAGGTCGTCGCGCTCGATGGGGGCCTCCGACTCCCAGGCCTCGCCGACCGAGTCCTCGTGCTCGGCCACCCCATGACGCACGGCGAGCCAGGGACTGCTCGCGGGCGAGCGCTCGTCGAGCAGAACGCGCGACACCTCGTCGTCGACCAACTGCTCGTCGATCGTGCCCTCCCTGCCGCGGTGAAGGCCGCGACGGGCGCGTTGGTGTCCGAGCGCTCAGGGTTCGCGCTGCCGTCGTTCCTCGCGGAAGCTGACGGCGGCTGCCCTGTGTTCGATCCGAAGACCCTCGGCCTCGCGAATCCCCCGACGCCGCTGGCTATTGTGGAGGTCGCCGGCGCGCCTGCCGGGGCCTTCGTCGTGAAGCTCTCGCGCCCCACGCTCGAGCGTATGGGCAAGGGCGAGTTCGGGCTCGACGCCTGGGTCGTGTTCGTGCCGACGGGAGCCGCTGACTTCGCGCATGGGACGGACAAGACCCCGCGGCTCCTGGTGAGCAAGGAGGGGGCGTTCAACGCGACGAAGGAGCGCTGGACCTTCGGGCGCCCCTCCGTACGCGGCGACAAGGTCCACATCCTGTACTTCTCCCACGTCGCGCCGCGCTCTGAGGCGCCGCGCGTCGAAGAGGTGACTGTGGTTGGCCGCGCGTTCGGGGTCTTCGTCGGCGGTCAGTTCCAACCCCTTGGCGGCACCTGATGGCGCGGATGTACCCCGATGTGCCGCCCGGCGAGCTCGAGCACAGCTCCGAGGAGCCCGTCTACCTCGCGCTGCGTGATCAGCTCGGCGGCGACTACGCGGTCCTGCACTCCTACCCGTGGCTGCGGCCCTGGCGCGGCGCCGCGCTTCTCGAGGGCGAGGCCGACTTCGTCGTCGTCCACCCCGAGCGCGGGATCCTGGTGCTCGAGGTGAAGGGGGGGGAGGCGATCCGTCACGACGGGCGGCGGTGGTTTCGCGACACGTCGAGCGGCCCGAAGGAGTTCCAGGACCCCTTCGTCCAGGCGCGCAGGAACATGCACGCGCTGCTTGACATCATCCGCGAGCGCTCCGGCAGACGGCTCGCCAAGGAGGACATGCCGCACGGTTACGCGGTCGTGTTCCCTCACCTCGACTACGAGGGCTCGCCACCTCCGAACGCTGACAAGGCGATCATCATCTCGCGTAAGCACCTCCCCATGATGGCGCAGGCGATCGAGGCCGCGTACAAGGCGTGGACTGACGCCGCGAACGTCGCGAAGCCGCTCGGGCATCAGCAGTACAGCATGCTCTTGAGCGACTGCTTGATGCCGAAGTTCCGTGTGTTCCGGCCTGTGGGGCCGGACATCTCGACAGCCGCCGAGCGTCTCCTCGAACTGACCGAGACGCAGGCGCAGGTGTTCGAGGGCCTGTACGTTCAGGACCGCGTCCTCGTCGAGGGCGTCGCCGGCTCCGGGAAGACGTTCCTCGCCCTTCACCGCGCGTTGGCCTTCGCGCGCGAGGGCAAGCGCACGCTCTTCGTCTGTTACAACAAGGAGCTGGCGGCGTGGCTGCGCGCGCACGTGGAGGAGGACCCCACGACCGCGGAGTTCCGTGACCTCCTCACCGTCAAGCACTTCCACGCGCTCGCCGCCGACCTCGCGAAGGACGCCGGGATCGAGTTCGAGCCAGCGGCAGGTGGGCCGAAGAGCGACTCGTTCTGGAACGAGGAGGTCCCTGACCTCATGGAGCAGGCCGTCCTCAGCCTGGCCGGAGCAGGCCGCGCGCAATACTTCGACGCGATCGTCGTCGACGAGGCGCAGGACTTCTGCCTCGGCTGGTGGTACGCGCTGACGAACTCCATCCTGTCGAAGCCGACTGGGCCGCTCTACGCTTTTCTAGATCCGAACCAATCCCTCCGGGGCGCGGTCCAGTGGCCAGACGTCGAGTTCGGCGCGCGCTTCAAGCTCACGATCAATTGCCGGAACACCCAGCGGATCGCGGCCGCGAGTGCTTCGATCCTGTCGTTGACGCCGCACATCTTCAAGCGAGCGCCGGTCGGTGGCGCGCTGCGCGCGCTCCGCGCTGGCTCGGATCGGCAGCAAAAGGGCCTCGTGCTGCAGGAGCTGCGATCCCTGCTGCAGCGCGAGGGCGTGATTCCCAAACACATCGCCGTGATTGGGCCAGCGGCCAAGGACAAGGGCAGCCTCGCTGATGTGAGCGACGTCGACGGCGTGCCGCTCGTCACCTCCACGCTCGCATGGCGCGCTGGCGGCGGCGTGCTCGTGACGACGGCGCGCTCGTTCAAGGGCCTCGAGGCCGAGGTCGTCGTCCTCTATGACCTCGGCGGGTTTGGCCCGCTCTTTAAGCGCGAGGACCTCTACGTATCGTGCACGCGCGCCAAGGCGCTGCTTGTCGCGATCGTGCACGGTGAGCAGTGCAAGGAGGTCATCGCCGTGGCGCAGGCCGCATCGGAGGCGGAGCGATGACGATCGAGACCCTCACGCGGGCACAGCTCGCGAGCGACCTCGGGTACACGGACGTCGAAGGCCAAGCGAGCGAGCGGGCGATCGCTCAGTTCATGCGCGACGCCCTGGGGCGCTGGGGACTGTGCCCGAAGCGGGCGCTCCTCAAGCACGCCAGGGAACAGCTCCGCGCCGGCGACGTCCCCACGGACACGGTCCCCCGGGTGCTCGCGCGGCTCGTCGCACTCGGCGAGTGCGCCGAAGTCGCGGTCGGCCACGAGGCGTACGTCGCGCCCGCCGAGCCTCGCTGGGTGGCCTCCGGGGGAGGGCTCGCGGTGCTGCTAGGCCCCATCGCGGTGCCAGGTGAGACGCCTCGGCTCGCCAAGCTCGCCCCCGCAGACGTCGCGGTCCGAGTCCGCGTGGAGAGCGAGGAGCAGGCCGCGACAATCGAGGCGCGTGGCGCCCGGCGGGTTTCGCTGGCTGAGTGGCTCCACCCGCTCGGGTTCCTGCGCCACGCCGCGCGGCGGGCTGGTGACGCCGTCCGCTGTGACCAGGTCGGCCTCGCGACGTTCTGGGAGCGCTTGGTCGAGGCCGTGAGCGCGGAGGGCCTCCAGATCGACCCCGACGCAGAGGTCCGCGCGGTGGCGGGCGAGCCCGGTGCCTTCTTCGGGCGGCACGCGGCCGCGACGCTTGAGGGGCGCTGGCGAGATGACCTCCCGGACGGTGTTTGGTGCGCGTACCGCCGCGGCCACGGTGACGGGCACTGGCTTCCGACTCTGGTCTCCGTCGACGGCCGCGAGCGCCGGGCCCTAGACCTGTTCGACGACGATGAGTGGCGGTGGGCGTTCCTCGCGCGCTCGCGGGCCGTTGGTCCCGAAGAGGTTGTTCGCACCTCGGGCGATGAGGTCCAGGTGACCTGGCCTCTCCCCGCGCAGCTCCGGGCCGCCTTGGACATCGTCGGAGTCCCCTCCAGGAGCTGGCGGTGGCGCGTCGCCGCCGATGGGCCGGACGTCTGGGCGTTGCTCAAGTAGCGGCGCGCCTCGCGCGGATCGCCGCGACGAGCTGTTCGCGCGGCCGCAGCTCGGCGATAGCCGCATCGCACGCGCGCAACCACGCTTCGCGCCGCTGCCAGTAGACCTCACTCATCGCGGCGACATCGACCGCGGTGTCGCGGAGGTGCTCCGCGCGCGTGATCTGCGCGCTGTTTCCACGCTCCTGCGCGTCGACCAACGCCGCCTCGACGCGCGCAACCTCCCGATGCGCCAGCTCCTGCGCGTCGCGTGCCTCCTCCGCGATGACGCGGATCCTCGCGCGCAGTTCGGCGGCGAATCTTGGCCCCTCCGCGCTCCACACATCCCCTCCGCTACGGTCGGAGGCGCGCAGACGATCGACCTCCGCGCTGGCCGTCGAGTCCGCCTCGACGACCGCGGCCCGAGGGAGCCCGTCGCCCTTGTGCGCCATCGGGTTCAACAGGGCGGCGGTCGCTTCCTCGGAGACGTCCTGCCAGCCACGCGTCGACTTCGAGCGTGCGATGAGCGTGGTCGTTGCCATGAGCGGCGCTCGAAGCCACCGAGCGTCAGCTTCGAGCGCGCACCTCGCTGCTCTCGAGAATGGGGCAACCAACTCCGCCAGCTGCTCGGTCGCGGAGTTCGTCACCGCCGAGGCTACTGCGTGCTCCATCTCCTCGAGCGTTCGCTGGGGCGCGAGCGCTTCGGCGGGATCCAGCGCGCTCATCCGCACCAGGAACCACCCTGGCTCGGCGTAGTCCCACAGTTTGTGATCGTTGAAGTACGTCACGTCCACGACCTGCGGTGTCGCCGGGGGCCGGCCCCAGGTGTCGACAAGCTCGTCGTGAAGGGCGTCGCCGAAGTTCACAAAGTGCAGCGGTCGTCGGACGTGGTCGTGACCCAGCTCCATCAGGACTTCGCGGCGCGGCGGGCTTCCAATATCGCCACGGCGGTTGATGAACGCGTGCGCGTGCTTCGGGCTCCGCTCGTGCGAAGGATCCGCGCCGAAGGTGAACACCACCTTCGCAGTTACAGGTTTGTGCCCGTACGCCCCGCCCTCGCCAAAGCGATACCAGAGCGTCCGGAACCGCTTATCCGTCTCGGGGTCAGTGTTCCAACGCAGGTGATACTCGCCGGCCTTCTCGAGCAGGCGGAGCATCGGCTCGATCGCGCGATCCCACGCCTTCGGCCCGGCAGACGAGTGAGCGGGGATGACGCCGATCACCGGCGCGACCGGTCGCAGCGCGTCCAGGCGCTCACGCAGGTCGGTTGCCCAGCGGACGTGCCACGGGAGATGCGGACGCAGGGCGGATCTGAGTTCCTGGACTGCGTCCTCCGCCGCCATCGACGCAGTGCGCTCCTCCAGCGCGCGCCAGCTCACATTGTCTGGACGCAGCGCCGCGTCCTCAATCGCCTGCGCGACCTCCCCGAGGTGCACGCCGTCGAGGTTCACGCTGCGCTCGAACGCGTTGAACCGCTGGAGCACGGCGACCACCTTCTCGTCCACAAGCCCGCGCTGCGCGATCGTATAGACATCGATCGTCTGCGCCGCCCCTTCGCTTGAGAACGCAGCGACGTTACCGATCCGATCGAGTCGCCCGATCCACTGCTCGACCTCCTCGGGCCTCCACGGGACGCTGTAGAGGACCAACACGCGCGCGCACTGGAGGTTGAGCCCCACCTGCGCGGCCTCTGGCGCGAACAGGATCTGCGCGTCGCCTCGCTGGAACTCCTCAAGGTGCTCCTGCGTCTCGTTGCCGAACCCGCCGAGGTCCTCTACTGCGTCCGTTGTCATACCCTGGCGCACCCGCGCCGCGACGAGGGGAACCCGCGCTCCGATCGGGCCGATCTCGGGCAGACGCGCTTGCACGAGCGCGAAGAGATAGTCGACGGTGAGGTTGTCCTGCGCGGCGACCAAGACCCGCTCCTTGGGGTCACGCGCCCACACCGCCGCGAGCACATCGACGAGCGCGTCCGCGCGCGAGTCTCCGTTGCTCCTGTGCACGAGCGGCTTCACCTGCTCTAGCAGCCCGTCGCGCTCGTGGCCTTTGCGGCGGAGGAAGTCGACGCGCTGCTCTAGCGACGGCGAGCTGAGGACGACGCGCTTCGCGAGGAGCACCGAATCAAAGGCCCTGCTGAGGTTGTCGAGGTGCGTGAAGTACCGCCACATCAACGCTTGGCGGTCCGCCTCGGCGCCGAGGGGCTCCACGACGATCGGGCAGTGCCTCCGCCGAGGGAGGACACCGCTGTAGTCGACGCGGCGGGTGCGGATGACTCGACGATAGGCGCACAGCGCCATCGCCGTCGCGGGCAACGAGTTTGCGTCGACAGATGTCGCGGCTGCGTGGTCTCTCTCAAGGAGCCAATCGACGACCCGCTGGGCGGCAGACTCGGGCCACGCCGAGAGATCGTCGGCGACCGTCAGACCAGTGGTCGCGTCGGCGACCTCCCAGCGCGCACGCGTGGTGCGCTCTGGCTCGAGGAGCGCGAAGAGCTGAGCGTGCCGCTTGGGGCTCTGGAAGGATGGCGTCGCCGTGAGCACGAGGAGATGGTCGAACTCGGCGCCGACGCGCGCGATCCTGTTCTGGAGGTCGGAGTTCAGCTGGTGCAGCTCATCGACGATCAGGATCTGAAATCGAGTCGGCTCGATGTCCGAGAGCGCCAGCTTGGGTGCTCCGCTCGGGTCCTTCTGGTCAAGCTGCTTCTCCCAAGCGAGCCGGACGTACTGCCCCTCGCCCGGGACGTCCGTGTCGTACGGCGCGGTGTGCGCGCGGGTCATCAGCTCGTCGCGCCACTGCGGTACCAACCTGTCAGGGACGATGATCAGCGCGCGCAGGTCTGGGCGCTGGCGGCGCAGCGCGTTCAAGATCATCAGCGCCTGGACCGTCTTGCCCAGCCCGACCTCGTCGGCGAGTAGGTGGCGGACGCGCACGTCCGTCAGCACGCGGAGCACGTTCGCGATCTGGTGCGTGTAGAGCGACGCTGCCACGCCGATCGCTGACGCGAGGGGCGTGCGAGCCTCCTCCGCCTGACGACGGAGCGCCTGCACATGCAGGCAGAGATCGACGTACGGGTTCCGGCTCACGCTCCTCCCCAGCGCGACTCACGCGCCCGAAGCGCCAGGTAGCGTGCGGCGCGCGCGACAGAGCGCTCCGCGAGGAACGGACCAAGCGCGGCGCGCCAGTCCAGCGTGAGCGCCAACTCCGGCTCGACCCACAGCGCGTAGCTGGCCTTCAGCACCTCACGGGTGGGGCGCTCTCCAGCGAACGCCTTTCGAGCCGACGAGGCCCAAGCGAAGAGCTCCTCGGCGACGTCGTC
Organism: Thermoanaerobaculia bacterium; assembly: GCA_039919545.1. GTDB lineage: Bacteria > Acidobacteriota > Thermoanaerobaculia > UBA5066 > UBA5066 > JBDSFL01. Next base: position 18,682 of record JBDSFL010000095.1, read on the forward strand.
GACGGTCATCTGTCCTACCTCCAGCGCCACGAGACGCGAGGCGCTGTTCGACGGGAGAAGCATCGCGGCGAGCGCGCGCAGCTCGACGCGCTCACGCACGTTGACAAACGCCGCGCCCCACCGGTCCGGGCTCTCTCCCGGGTCCGCGTCTCCAAGCTCGTCGGCGATCTCTCCTTGGCCCCGCGCGCGGTACCGCTCCGCGAGCGTCTCGTATGCCTTGGCGAACGCTCGATCGAGCGCCTCGTGGTCAGCATCATCGAGCTCCGACGGCGGGCCGACGCGCGCCCACAGAGCAGGGATCGAGCGGCGGATCTCATCGACCGCGAGCCGCCGGATCTGGCGGTCTTGCTCGGTCGTCAGCTCCACGAGCCCGTCGCGACCGAGCGACAGCTCCTCGCACACCTGTTCAAGGACGCCCCACTCGCCTCGGAGCGGGAGCGTCCCCTCCGCCTGCGCCCACTCAGGACCGCAGGACAGCTCAGTCATCCACTCTTCGATGCGCGCCGTCACCTGCCCACGGTAGATCTCGCCGAGCGCGCCGCGCGTCTCCGCGAGTGACCACCGCAGGTATGCCTCTGTCAGGTCCTCGAGCCCGACGCCGCCGCGAGCACCGCGACGCCGGCGCTCCAGCTTTGGCTTGCTCGCCTTGGCGATGGAGAGATCGCGCAGCTGCCCGCGCCTCGGCGCGACGCATAGGGTAGCGAAGGGTGCAGCGGCGCTGTACTCCAGCTGGTCGAGCGCGATCGGCGCCAGCAGGTAGGTGCCGCCACCCGTCGCGCCATCGATCGGGGCGCCAACGGGGTCTTCCGCGCTGACCACCCCGAATCTGAGCGGGCCTGTCTCGCCGAGCAGTTGGGGATCGCCGCGCAGGTCCCACCAGCAGGGGCGGACAAGCCGCTCCAGTTCCCACGCCGCGCTGGCGAGGTGTCCGACGCGGGCGCGAAGCGTCGCGGCCTCGGCGCCGGAGACGTGATCTCGGACGTCCTCGCTGAGGAGGGCCTTCATCACGGCGTGCTCGGTGGAGACCGTCTGCGGGACCGGCCCGAGCGGCCCTGTCGCGCTGAACACGCGCCCGCCGACGTCGAGGTACACCGTCAGCGAGAGGCCGTCGAGCGGCGCCGGGCCGTCCACAGCGAAGGTCAGGCGCCCAGCCAAGAGCGCCTGGACGGTCCGCTCCTCCGAGCGCAGTTCCACGCGGACGGGGGCGTTGAGAGGAGGCGGCGTCCCTCCCCCTCGAAACGTGTACTCCCGCGAGTTCGTCTCGCTGGAGACTCGAACCCTGTGCTCGCCGGCCTCGACGACGATCCGCACGACCTCCGTCGCGCGTGCGGCTGCCGAGTGCCCGTCGAGATCGACGACGAGCGACGCGTCGCCGGTGAGGCGCTGAGGGACCAGCACTCGGCTGTCCCCTGCGACGAACGTCGGGACGTCGGCTCCACGATCAAGTGACGGAGTGCCTGCGAAGCGCACCGACACGCCGAGCCGGACGTCGAAGCCGAGCTGCGTGAGCGCGCGGACACCAGCGGCGTTGCTCGGATCCAACTCGAAGCACTTGAGTGGCCCAACCTCACCGACGGCGCCTGCCCCCTTAGGCTCGTCGTCGTCCTCGCCGAGCAGCGCCCAGTACTTGCGGTGCCCGCTGATGACGGCGCCAAGCACCAGCCGCGCGATGTCTCCGTCCGCGCTGACCGCGAAGAGGTGCGGCGGCGCGAACTCCAACTCGAAGCCGTGGAGGACGGCGACGTCGCGCGCATCAAACTCGCCGTCGTCGATGTCGGGGAAGAGCGGCGTGTCCTTGTCCGGGATCTTCGTCAGCTTCACGGTGAAGGGGATCCCCGACAGCAGCTGGTCGCTCGGCACCCGCGCCGTAGCGCCCCAGAGCTGGGGCGCGAACCTTCGCCGCCGGAGGGAGCGTCGGAGGTGCTCTGAGGTCGCCGCGTCGAGCGGAGGAAAGCTCGCCTCGAGCAGCAGCGCGTCGTTCGCGAACCGCAGTTGGAGCGTGCCCTTGGTCCGCGTCGCCGGCGGGAGTTGGACCGCGCCTCCCAGCTTCCCGTGAGCGGCGCGCTGGATGCTCCGAGCGACCGTGACGCCTCGCCGAGCCACGTCGTCCCCCTCGAGATCGGCAACGAGCCGAGTGACGATCTCCGCACTGAGTTCGTACCCCTCGCGCCGCAAGAGGCTCCGGGTGAGCGAGACCACAACCCCGACGTCCTCGAGGAGCGTCGCGAACCGCGCGGTGGGGAGCGAGGCCGCGACGTGCACGGCACGATAGAGGGTGGCGTCGTCCGCGTCACTCGCGCTCACGCGCAGGTCCGCGAGCGTCGCTGCGAGCGGACGATGAAACTCGAGCGGCAACAGCGCGTGGGCGATCGGCCACGCGATCAGGTGGAACGCCTCCGCCCAGGCGGTGCTCGGAGGGCGCACCCCTCGAAACCGGGTTGTCGCCCTGACGAACAGGTCCTTGATCCTCTGGCGCCCTTGTGGCGACACGGCGAACCCCAGCTTCCCCTCGACTAGCGGCCAGAAGTCCGTGCCAGCGCCGCGATAACGGTACCCCTCCTCCGTCGCCGCGACGAGCAGCGGCAGGTCGTGGCTGTCCCACCACCCGCTCTCGAGCGGGTGGGTCTGCAGGCTCCTCTGTACGCTCACACGAAGCTCGCCGAGTTCGTGTTCCTCCAGGCCATGCTCAATTAAGAACACTGCGCCTTGGCGTGAGTCACGCAGCGCGCTGAACCGCTCAGTGAGACGACTCTGGATCTCCTTCAAGGTGAACCACCAGCGGCGGCGCGGGCGTCGGGGGCGACGCTGCAGTTCACGGCCAGCGCACGCGGACATCTTCGGCAGGAGGACGGAGCCTGGTGGCCGCAGTCCGCCGCGCTTTCGCGACGGGTGCTCTCGCTCATGAACATGTAGAGCACCTGCTGGACGTTGCGCGGATTGTGCCGGCGTACGCCAGGGTGCAGTTCGTCGAGGTGGACGGGGGCCGCGAGCGCCTGCACGAAGGCTCTGAGGGCGCGGTACGTCATGGGGCCGTCGTAGGCGACCGCCTTCAGGAACAGGTCGGCGTTGCTGCTCGCGACCGAGCGGTGGATCCAGGGCATCGGCGGGTGCGAAGTCGGCAGCGTCTGGCTCATGAACCGTCCACAGCAAGGCCGAGCTTCCTGAGAGCCTGGACCGTCGCCGCCTTGATTATCGGAGATAGCTGGATCCCGCGGCCAAGACGGGCGACGACCGGCGCCCAGCGGCGCTGCGACTGCCGCCGCAATGCGACTAAATGCCATGACCGAGCCTCTGCCTGAGGTCGGCGATCCTCGCGTCCACGTGCGCCGGCCACTCTGGGTTTGCGTCCTGTTGGGCCAACCAGAGCACAGCCTCGTCGAGCTCCGCCGCAGTCGGCGCGAGCGCGACGCAGTCCGGAAGGTCGGTGCCGCGGTCGCAGAGAGCAAAAAGCTTGGTCTTGAGCAGGTCCGCGCGGCCGAGGGTGCTGAGCACCAGCGCCCTACCCTCGAACACGGGACGGGTGCGCAGCTGCCAGGCCTTCGGCGGGACATCGCCAACCTGCATCGGCCCGTTGTTGAGCCAGTTATCCATCAGGTCGATGCCGAGCTGAGCGTTGGGCGCGTGCGAACTCGCGGGCCGCTTCGGCGATCTCGGGGGCAGGACGGGAGCCAGGATGTCGAAGTCCCGCGTTTGCCGCGTGGTCAACCCCAGCAGCGCGAGCGCCGAACCTCCAATGACGACCGCCTCGAGCCGCAATCCGAGAGCGGCGAGTGGCTGTCGAACACTTCGATGGTGGGCCTGGGCAGCATGGGATCGCTCGGCTTTGGGTATCGGAATAACCGATACCTAGAATGACCTGCGCGGTGCTGATCGTCAAGCTCTCCGAGGCAGCGCTACTCGACGCCTCGCTTCCCGGCGCCACCGACTTACTCGGCCAGGTCCTTCGGCCGACCCCGGATCGAGTTGACCACCCGGACGCGCGGCAGCACCCCGCCCTCGCAGAGCCGGTACACCGCCGCGTTGCACACGCCGAGCTTCTTCGCGACCTCCGCCACCCTGAGCAGCTGACCGCGACCGCTGTAGAGAACCGCGAGGTCGACGGTCGTCGGCAGCGTCGCGACCCTCGGCGCCGGTCCCGGCGGCAGCCGCGCGCCATCGCCCGCCCCACCTCCGGGTCTCCGGACCCCCACCCCTATCGGCTCCGTTTTGGGGTAGCAACCAGGTAGCAAAATCTTTGGGTTTTTCAGCAAACGGCTGGGATGGCTGGACTGGAGCGCTCGACAGAGACACGCGAGAGAGCCCCTCCGCTATCAGTCAGCCGAAATGCTCCGCAAATTTGGGGGCGGCTTCGACGCTATGCGCTCGACGAATTGGCAGCCAGACCTCGGGCACACAGCCAAGATGCCACTCCGAGAGCGCTGGGCCTCCTCGAGGCCGGCCTTCGACGCTGGCACACGGTGTGCTCTATAGGCCCGCCTATGGACGTTCAGCTCACGGGCTTCCTTGTCGTAACTGTCGGGGCGCTACCGTACGTCATCGAAGTTCTTGGGCAGCTTCCCTTGCTGACCCGGGTCATGTCGGCGCTGCCCCCCGAAGTCCGAGCCGAACTGCCGTCGCATCCTCGTCGGCCGCGACTCGCCGTCTTCGGCTCGGCGCGCTTCTTTCTTGCGCTGTTCCGCTATGCGCTTAAGACTGACCCTCGCGATTTCGGCGATATCGTCGCACTCAAGCTCAAGATGCGAGCGAGCGCCTTTCGCGAGGCGCTGTTCGGGTTGGTCTTCATTGTCGCCGTCGTCGTTGCGTGGCGACACGGCTGGCGACCACTCGGGCGATAAGGACCGTGCCGGGCGCCACGTCGATGCGCGCCACCTGACACGGCCCAGTCGGTAGACTTGAGCGCAGCCGCATGGCCACAGAGGTTGAGCCCGGCCAGATCGTAGGTGCCAGACACCCCGGGTCGGCAGTCGGTGCCGGACACCCCGGGTCGGCAGTCGGTGCCGCTCACGAGTTGGCGGGATCACGGCGCCACTATCCCAGCTTGCCCGTCGGTGTCGACCGGCGTTTCGACTTTCGGCCGGCGCGCCATTGCGTCCCGATAGATGCGGGCGCCCGTCCTGGAAGGTTCGCGAGTTGCCCTCCTCTCAATGCGCGAGACAAGGCGCTCCGGAAGACCCGGCATGGGCGGCTGAGATTGACTGGCTATAGACGACGCCGCCATAGATCAGCAAAGGTAATCCGACAGTCGCATACGTAATGGCGAGGGCGGCGTTCACGAGTCCGTCCGGGATTTCACTCCGATTGTCGGTCGAATGGAGGCCAACTAGCGCAAAGTAGAGGCTGTCGGCCACCAGGAACGCTCCGATCGTCGCGTGCACATTGCCCGGGTGATCGATATCTATGATCTCGTTCCGTCGAAGCGAGACGTCGAAATCGCCGAACGTAGCCG
>JBDSFL010000127.1:0-4423 GCA_039919545.1 Thermoanaerobaculia bacterium
TACGACGCATCCACCAGCACTCTCTCGAGCGCCGTCTCGGTGACCGTGAGCATCTCCACCAGCTGCGCCCCCGCCCAGCTCGTCGGCAACCCCGGCTTCGAGTCGGGCGCCGTCACCTGGACCGCCAGCTCGGGCGTCATCGACAGCAGCACCGGTCGCCCCTCGCACGCCGGCACCTGGAAGGCCTGGATGAACGGCTACGCCGCCGTCCACACCGACACGGTGACGCAGAACATCACGATCCCGGCCTGCGCCACCACCGCCACCCTCTCCTTCTGGGTGCGCATCGACACCGCCGAGACCGGCACCGGCATCTACGACACGCTCACGGTGGCCGTGAAGAACTCCGCCGGCACCTCGACGCTGTCGACGCTCGGCACGTACTCGAACCTCAACAAGAACACCGCGTACGTGCAGAAGACGTTCAGCCTGGCTGCCTGGAAGGGCCAGACCGTCAAGCTCTCCTTCACCGGTGTCGAGGATTCGACCCTGCAGACGTCCTTCGTCATCGACGACGTCACGGTGAACACGAACTAGAACCGCAGACTATCCAGGAATGAAAAGAGGGCCCCACCGGGCCCTCTTTTCATTTGTCACGCATCTCGCGCGGGAAGGCGGTCAGTCCGCCTCGAACATCGACCCGAGCAACTTGCCGTCGCCCGCGTCGATGTAGATCTCCTGCACGCCCTTGCGGTCCGCGAGCCGGACCGTGATCGGGAACACCAGGCATCCCTCGTGCGCTTCGACGTCGGACGAGATCGCCGACGTCACCGCGGCCGGCTTCACCGAGGCCGACGCCCGGTTCGACGCATCGGACGACGTGATCTTCGCGAGGCCCGCGAGCTCCGCTGAGATGGCGCCGCGCGGCGCCTTGATCGAGCACTCCACCGTGCCCCACACGACCGCTCTCACGGGGGCCGCCGGCGACGGGGCCGCGCTCGCTGACGCCGTCGAAGCGCCGGGCATGGATGACGCGGGAGGGATCTCGGGCGACGCCGGAGCCGCGGCGTGCGGGGCCTCCGCTTCGCTCACAGGTACGTACACCCTCTTGTAGCTGAAGGACTGACGCCCCTTCCCCTTGCCCGTGACGACCAGGCGGGGCGGGTTCGATTGCAGCTCCCACGACTCGGAAAGATTTCCCACCCGCCACCGGGACGAGACCACGATGTGATCGCCGTTGGCGCCGCGCCGCTTGGCGACCACCTTCGCGGGGCCACCGCCGTCGTCCAGCTCGCGTTCCTCGCCGTCGAGGAAGAGCGTGCGGACGCGCCCGGAGAGGTACGTGACGTACATCTTCTCCCCGTCGTCCCTCACGTTGATCCGATCCGGGTCGACCATGGCCTCGAACGGGATGTCGGTGCTGTTGCCGGAACCGGGCATCGAGGCCGCCGCATCGCGTCCCCCGATCGGGGGTGTGCTCGGCGCCCGCGGCGCGGCCGTGCTCGTGCCCTTGTCGCGGCTGCTCGCCTCGTCGAGAGCCCACGAGCCGGTGAACGAGGCGCGATTCGTCTTGGTATCGGCGGCCGGAGCGGCGGGGGCGAATGATGATGAGGCGAGGACCACCAGCGCGAGAAAGGCTCTTCCCATGAGAGAACTATAGCCGCCCGGGCACCGCTCCCGCCGCCGCCGGCATCCAGAGGTGCACCGCCGCCATCGCGCGCGGGTCGTCGAGCACACCGTCGTGAGAGGCGCCCGGCACGACGACGACCTCGCCGCGTCCATGAGGACGCACCGCGGCGTCGTAGCGGTCGGCGTGGAACGCCTCGTCCTTGCTTCCCACGATGACGAGCAGCGGTTCGTGGATCGCGCGCAGGGCCGGGACGTGATCGGACGGGCACATGCCAGCCATCGCGCGGTAGCTGTACGAGCGCAGCGGCAGCTCGCGCGGGAGATTGAAGAAGAGCGTGTGCAGGCCGTTGAAGGTCGTGATGCCGACGCCGTTGAAGAACGCGAGCCCGAGGATCCGCGGCAGATGGATCTGGACGAACGAGGCCCCGGCCGACGTCGTCTCCTGGGGCGTCGTCGGGGAGCGCGGCCCCAGATGCGGCGCGAAGAGGAGGTATCCGTCCACGTGCGGCATTCCGCCCTTCTGGGCAAAACGCAGCGCGACGCCGCCGCCCATGGAGTGGCCGGCGAGGAGCACACGCCCTTCGGGTTCGCCCGCACGCACCTGGGTGACGACATCGGCGAGATCGTCCTCGTACTGACCGATGTAGCTGACATCGCCCGGCGCACCGCCCGATTCGCCATGCCCGCGCAGATCGATGGCGACCACGTTCGCCCCCGCCGCCTCGCGCAGGAGGCCGGCGGTTCGGTTGAGCGGCAGGCTGCTCTCGAGCACGCCGTGCACGAGGACGATCGTGGCGCGTGAGTCCGCCGGGAAGACCCGGGCATTCAGGGTGACTCCGTCACGCATCCGGAACCGCCGCGCGATCGCGGGATAGGGCTGGGCGAAGCGGGCCATGAACGACGCAATCGCCTCGGGCGTCGGGGCGGGGGCGGGAGCGAACGCCGGATCGCCGAGGAACACCATCACGAACGCGGCCGAAAAGAGCGCGAAGGTCACGGCGATGACCGCGACGCTCACGAGACGAGCGAGCTTGCGCATCAGACGAAGTCCTTCTTGCGGGACTGGAAAAAGAACGTGAGCCCGAGCATCAGCACGATCGCGACGAGCAAGCCGAGCAAGAACAGCAGCGCGGGCCGGCTCCACACGATGGTGTTGGTCTTCATCGTGCTCGCGATCACCACGTTGTGCGAGGCGGTGTACATGAACGCCTGCAGCGAGAGGTTGCCGGCGATGATCGCCGCGATCGTCCACCCTTGCGATTCCGAGACGAGGGCCACCGCGAGGATCAGGCAGTAGCTCGCGAGGATCTCCGTCAGCATGATCGCGACGAACGGGATCAGACCATCCGGCACGGCGGCGCGCGCCGCGATCACCCCGAAGCTGCCGACCGTGAGGATGATCCAGGGGACGAGGAAGATCAGGAGGTTGGCAAGGATCTTCGCCGTCGTGTATTCCATCGGCGAGACCGGCAGGCTCATCACGAACGCCAGCGTCTTCTCGGTTCGCTCCTGCACGATCGTCTCCATGCCGACGTGGATCCCGAGCGCGATGAGCACCGTGACGAGGAGGATGCTTCCGGCGAAGAAGGCGGCGTCCCCGCCCGTCGAGAGCAGCGCGAGCGCGAGGGCGCCGGCGGCGGTGTACGCGACGATCGTGAAGCGCTGGAAATACCAATCCTTCAGGATCAGACGCCTGACCATCGAGATCTTCGGTGAGCTCTTCGGCGAGTTCTGCACGGCTTCCTCCATCGTGTCTTGCAACGAGCTATCCATCGTCGTCTCGCTCATGCGGCCTCCTTCTGGCGGCGATGCGCCACGTCGGCGAGGAAGATCTCCTCGAGCGTCATCGTCTCGACGGCCTGCACGGTCGCCCCCGCGTCGCGGTAGGCCGTCGTCATCGCGGGCTCGAAGCGATTCACGGTGACGACCGCGAGGCGTCCGCTGTGCTGCGCCGCGACGATTCCGGGAAGCGCCGGCAGCACGACGCCGGGCGGCACGTCGAGCCTCACGCGCCGCCAGCGGTCGAGGAAGCTCTCCTTGTCGTCGGAGTCGATGATCCGGCCCCGGTCGATGAAGGTGATCTGGTCCGAGATCTGCTCCACGTCGAGCGTGTTCTGCGACGAGAAGAGCACCGTGCGGCGCTCGTCCGCGAGCACCTCCATGAGGGCGCCCAGCACCTCGTGCCGCGCGACCGGATCGAGACCCGTGGTCGGCTCGTCGAGCACCAGCAGCCGCGGGCGCCGCGCCAGCACGAGCAGCAGCGCGGACTTCACGCGCTGGCCGTGCGAGAGGCCCTTGATCTTCTGCTCCGGCTTCAGGTCGAAGCGCTTCACCAGCGTCGCCGCGTATGCCGCGTCCCAGCCGGGATAGATCGACGCGATGAACTGCATGTGCCAGGCGAGCGTGGCGCCCTTGTAGAGGCGCATGTCCTCGGAGACGAAGCCGAGGTCGCGCTTGGCGGCCGCCTGCCGCGCCGGCATGGCGTTCCCCAGAACCTCCACGCTTCCGTGGTCCTGGTGTACGAGCCCCATGAGGATGCGGATCGTGGTGGACTTGCCGGCGCCGTTGGCGCCGATGAAGCCCATGATGCTTCCGGCCGGAAGCTCGAGGCTCACGTCCTCGAGCGTGAAGTGGGCGTATCTCTTGCTCACCCCCTGGAAGCGCACGGCGATGTCGGTCATGAGTTCTCCTCCTTGAATCTGTCCGCGGCCTCGCGGAGCCGTACGGTGAGGTCCTTGGCGCTGAGGCCGAGCAGGGAGCTCAGCCTGGCGACGTGGTCGAGGTGCTGCTGCAGGTCGTTTTCCCACCGGTCGGGCCCGAGCGCAGGACCGTCCGCCACGACGGAACCCTTGCC
>JBDSFL010000152.1:0-6074 GCA_039919545.1 Thermoanaerobaculia bacterium
GGCGAGCGGCGGCGGCGTGGTCGAGACGTTCAAGCTCGTCTCGAAGCTCACCTTCGTGGATCTCCTCCGCCGCCTCCAGCGCGGGGGCTCGATCGAACGGGATCTCTTCGGCTCGCCCGAGGTCGCCGCGCAGGCGCTCGATCCTTCCGAGAACACGTCGGTAAGGGCGGGAGGCGGCCCGCCGGAGCGCCGCTCCTCGTTCTCGGCGGCGTCGGTCTCGGTCGCGGCTCCGCCGCCCGAAGCCCCGGCCGAATCACCCTTCGACGCCTCCACCTCCTGGCTCCGTCCCGCGGCCGACGAGATCTTCTCGGATACCGCGCCGGCATCAGTGGCCGCGGCGCCACCTGCCGCGGAGAGCGACCCGTTCGCCGAGAGCCCGCGAGAGAGCCGGCGCGATCCGGACACGCTTCCCGGCACGGAAGCGGTCGCGAGCGGGATGGAAACCGAAATTCCGGAACCGCAGGCGGCGCCGTCCGAGTCGTTCGAGAGCGAAGCCTTCTCGCTTCCGGCCATCGACAGCCCGACCGAGGCCGTCGATCTCGCGCCCGCGCCGGCGTCGGATGCTGCGCTGACGGATGCGCCAGTGACGGAGGCTCCGGCGGCGGAAGCCTCGACGGCGGCCGACGCCGCCCCAGACAGCGCACCTGAAGTGGAGTCCGCCGATCCCGGTCAGGAGCACGCTGCTTTTGAAGCCGCAGGGGACGCCCCCGCCATCGACGCATCGACGGGCGCCGAAGCCAGCCCGGAACCGGAACCGGAGCCGGAATCGTCTACCACCGATTCGCTCGCATTCCCAGCCGACGAGGTTCCCTCCGAGGAGGAGGCGCTCTCGGTTCCGGATACCACCTCGCGCGACGACCAGAGTCTGAGGTCGGAAATCGAGACCGCGCTCGCCGGCCTCCGTGCCGAGCTGCACGCGATGGGCGAGCGCATGGAGAAAGCCGAGCTCAGCGCGGGCGAGGCGCTCGAGCAGATCCGTGGAGAGCTGAAGGAAGCGCTTCACGCGAGCGAGACGTCACGCACCGCCTCTGAGCAGAGCCAGAGCACCGCGCGCGAGGAGAACGCACGCGAGCGGGACATCCTGAGCGGCTCGATGCGGGTGGTGGAATCCGCGCAAGGCGCCCTCTCGCAGCGCATGGCGAGCCTCGAAGGCGAGATCGGCCGCATCGCGACGTCCTCGGACGAATCGCACCGCCACACGTCCTCACGGCTCGAGGCCGTCGATCAGAGAACCAAGAAGCTCGCCGAGTCGATCCGAAAGGCGCTCGACACGCTGAACGACTGAGGTCGGGGAGCCTGCATCGCCGGGTTCTCGAACCCTTCCGCGCACCACGCGGACCCGCTGTGAAAGATTAGATCATGAAGCGACACTACTGAATATGAGACTCCTCGCTCTCGCCCTCCTCCTGGCCGCCACCCCCCTCGCCGCCCAGCCCTGCGCGCTCCCTCGGTTCTCGGCTCCAGCTCCCATCCTGAGGAACACGTCGGCTCCCGCTGACGGATTCAACCTTTCGGAGCCCGTGACCGGCGACTTCGATGGGGACGGCCATGCGGACGTGGCGACGATCGACCCGGTCGAAAGCGCGGTCGTGCTCCTGTTCGGAGATGGTCACGGAGGTTTCCTTCCCCCCCAGAGGACGGCCCCCGGGGCCCGGCTGATCCGGACGGGCAATTTCGACGGTGACCATCGAACGGACCTGCTCGTCGTCCGAGGGAGCGAGCTTCAAGTCCTGTTCGTCGAGTCGGATCGGTCGTTTCGTTGGGGTCCGGTGACCCAGGCGGAAGAGGGCAGCGAGACGATGATCGCAGACGTGGACGGCGACGGGTCGTCCGACGTGATCCTGGGGCTCCGCGGAAGTCTTTCGTCGAGCGCCCGCCTCGTCACGTATCGATCCGATCGCCTCGGTGGCTTCTCGAGTGCGGTCAGCACGCCACTTTCTGCGAACAGCTTACCCGGGGGATTCGTCGCCGCCGATTTCAACGGCGACGGGAAGGCGGACGTCGTCGTCGACGGTGGACATCGGGTCTCGGGAGCAGCATTTTATCGAGGCCTCGGGAATGGACTTTTTGAGCTGACCGCGGCTCCCGCTCCGTCGATCGATCTCGCGAAACTGATCGTCGCGGACTTCAACGAAGACGGTTTGCCCGATCTCCTCGTCACCGGCGCGTTTGTCGTCCCCACCACAGAGCTCTATCTCGGGAATCGCAGCGGGGGCCTGACGTTTGCCGGGTATAAGTCCGTCGACACCGTGATCCCCGGGAGCCCATTTGCGTTGGGCGACTTCGACGGAAATGGACTTCCCGACGTCCTGCTGCACGGGTCGTCCTTGATTTTCTACGCCAAGGTGAGCGTCCCCCCGTCCGGCGGGCGCCAGCTCATGAGTTCGAAACCAAACAAGATGCTCGCCGTGGACGTGGACGGGGACGGCGTCTCGGATCTCGTCACCCAGCGTTTCGATGGTGGGCTGGATCTCTGGCGGAACGGATGCTCGCAAACCCATCCCGACTTCGTTCTGCCTTCCGTGGTCTCTGTCGACGGGGTCGGCGGAACCCATTTCGAATCGCAGCTGACCCTGACGAATCGCTCCCGGTCCACGATGACGCTGGAGCTGACCTTTGGCCCCGAAGCCAACGGGAACCGTGCAACCTACACGCTTCCTTCCGGCCAGAAGACGTTTCCGTCGGCACTGGAATTCCTGCGGGGCCTCGGTCTGACGATTCCGACCGGGAACGGAGTCGGGCGGCTCGCGTTCCATGTCCTCGCGGGTCCGCCGTCCGACCTTGCCGCGCAGGTCCGCACGACCTCACAAGCGCGAAACTCCGTCCTCAAGGGGGGCGTGGCCTTCGTGGCAGTTCCCTCCACGCGGGCATTCACCACCTCCGCCTGGATCCCCTGGCTGAAGGAGGACGCGACCAACCGCACGAATCTCGCGCTGGTCCATGCGGGAGGCGCGACCGAGGGTCCCCTCACGTTGAGAGTCCTGTTGACGCCCATCGTCGACGGAGTCCCGGGCCCTGTCTCGACGACCACTGTGACGCTAGAGCCCGGAGAGTTCCGGCAGATCGACCACATCCTCCGCACGCTCTTCCCCTCCGCGGCGAACGGCTACACGAAGATCGAACGCGTGACGGGGACCGCGCCCTGGCTCGCTTACGCGGTCGTGAACGTCAGCGACACCGGCGACGGATCCGTCCTGCCCGCCATCGCCCAGGAGGCGCTCATGCAACAGCACGGGTCGCTCATCGTTCCAGCCATCGTCGAGAACGCCCGCTACGAATCGGAGCTCGTCGTCACGAACACATCCTCAGTGTCGCGGCAGCTCGTGGCGACATGGCGCCCGATCGGTTTTCCTTCGATCACGGCGACACTCGAGATCTCGGCGGGAGGGCAGCTCGACCTCACGGATTTCGTCCAGTGGCTCCGCGATCGCGGCGTCGCGAACGTCCCGCCTCGCGGGGTCGACCTCGCCGGCTCTCTCGAGCTGCGAACCGCCTCCGGCGATCCGGAGGGAATTCTCGCGGGGGCGCGCACGGCGACGACGACGGGCGGCTTCGGGGTCTTCACACCGGCGACTGCGGCATCGGATGCGGTGCGGGGGGAAAGGGTCTGGCTCTTTGGCCTGAGGCAAGACGCGGAGGTTCGGACGAATCTCGCGCTCGTCAACCTGTCTCCCTTCGTCTCGAGGTTCGACATCAGCATTCACGACGCTTCCAGCCCCGCAACCAAGACAATTTCCGACGTGCGCCTCGGTCCCGGCGAGTGGCTGCAGCTCGGCCGGATCCTCACGATGATCTCTCCGGCGATGACCGAAGCGTATGCCGAGATCGGGGGGGGATCCGTCGTCCCGTTCGGAGGAGCGCCGGCCTCGTTCCTCACCTATGCGGTGATCAACGAGGGCGCCGAGCCGGGCCAGGGCTCGGGCGACGGAAGCTACGTGCCGATGCAGGACTGGTGAAGCGGAAGCCCCTCCGCTACGAGGTCAGCTCGGACAGGAACCGCGGATCCTCGCGCCACCCCGGGAAGGCCTTCACGTTCAGGTCCAGGAAGAACTTTCCGCCGAACTGCGCCTCCAGCTCGAGGCGCGCGGCGGTTCCCGCGTCGCGGATCAGCTTGCCTCCGGTGCCCAGCACGATGCGGCGGTGGTTCTCCTTGTCCACGTAGATCGTCGCCATCACGATCGAGAGGTTCTTCGCTTCGTCGCGTCCCATCTCGTCGATGATCACGCCGAGGCCGTACGGGATCTCCTCGCGCGTCCTCTCCAGGAACTTCTCGCGGATCACCTCGGCGTAGTGGATCTTCGGATCGGTCGTCGTGATCGTCTCGGCGGGATACAGCTCGTCACCCTCGGGCAGATACGGCAGCAGGATGCCGGGCAGCTTGTCGACGCCGTCTCCCACGAGCGCCGACACCGGCACGATCTCGTCGAAGATTCCCATCGCGCCCAGCTCGGCCAGGCGCGGCAGGAGCCTCACCTTGTCGATCTGGTCGATCTTGTTCAGCACCACGACGCGCGGACGGCCGGACTGCTTCATGAGGTCGATCGTGAAGCGGTCTCCGCCTCCGGACGACACCGACACGTCGATGACGAGCAGCCGCAGATCCACCTCGCGGATCGCCTCGAGCGCCTCGTCCATCATTCGCTTGTTCAGCTTGTGCAGGGGCTTGTGCAGGCCCGGCGTGTCGACGAACACGATCTGCCCTTCGGGGCTCGTGCGGATGCCGAGAATGTTGCGCCGCGTCGTCTGCGGCTTGTCCGAGACGATGGCCACCTTGCGCCCGACGAGCGCGTTCACCAGCGTGGACTTGCCGGCGTTCGGGCGGCCCACCACCGCCACCGTGCCGGAGCGCTTCACCAGCGGGGGCGCCCCTTCGTCGTACCAGTTGCCCATCAGCTCCCCTTACGTTTTCAACGAACGTTGACCAGCGACTCGACGGGCTTCACCTTCACGCGGTAGACGCGCCGGCGGTCCGCCTCCTCGACGAAGAAGTGGAGGTTCGACTCGACGGCCGATTCTCCCGGGCGCGGGATGCGCCCCAGCTTCTGCGAGACGAGGCCCGCCACCGTGTCGTACTCGGCGGGAGGGAACACGACGGAGAAAAGCGTGGCGATCTCGGAGACGCGCACCCGCCCGGCCACCGAGTAGCCGCCGTCGGCGAGCGGGATCACCGGGTCGAGCGCGTCTTCGTGCTCGTCGGCGATCTCCCCCACCAGCTCCTCGATCAGATCCTCGAGCGTGACGAGCCCCGTCACCGCGCCGTACTCGTCCACCACGATGGCCATGTGCTGGCGGCGCCTTCGGAAATCGGAGAGCAGCGTCTGGATGGTCTCGGACTCGGGCGCGAAGAAGACCTCGCGCGCCAGCGGGCGAGCGGTGGCCGGCGGCGTGGGCGTTCTCAGCACGGTGAAGACGTCCTTCACGTGCACGACGCCGACCGGCTTGTCCACGCTTCCCTCCACCACCGGCAGCCGCGTGAACTTCGTGTTCACGAAGAGGTCGGCGATGAGCGAGAGCGGGGCCGACACCTCGGCGAAGATCATGTCGGAGCGGGGCGTCATCACCTCGCGCACCGTGCGGTCGCCGAAGTCGACGGCGCGCGAGACGAGCTCCTGCTCGTGCTTCTCGAGGAGTCCCTCTTCCCTCGCGACGTCCAGCAGCGCCCGCACATCGGCGTCCTTGCTGGCTTCCTTCTCGGCGTTGGTGCCGCCGCTGCCATTCGTGTCGTCGTCCGGCTCGCGCTCCACGAGGCGCGACAGGGTCGGGTAGAGCGGCGCGGCGAACAGCAGGATGACCGGGATGAGCCACGAGAAGCTGCGCAGGAGGTCGTCCGGCCCACGGCGAGCCACCCAGCGGATCACGAAGGCTTCCAGGACGATCCAGCCCAGCAGCAGCGTGACCGCCGACACCAGCCACGGCTCGGGCACCTTCAGAGCGGCCGAGAGCGAGCCGAGCGACAGGACGCCGCCGAGCACCGCCCCTTGCGCCGTGAGCCGCACGGCCACCCGCGACACGCGCACGTGCGCCGGCGAGAGGAGCTGGCCGAAGCGGGTGGGATTCTCGTCGAGCAGCGCCTT
>JBDSFL010000203.1:0-7251 GCA_039919545.1 Thermoanaerobaculia bacterium
GCTGCGCGTATGCCGCAGGTGTTTCGCTGGGCGTCGTCCCCACCACCGGCGTGACGCCCTGGAAGCGTTCCGGTGTGTTCGAGTGGACCCTGGGCGAGCCATGAAGAGCGGCTGGTCTCGCGACAACCGCATCCTCTTCGGCATCGCGCTGGCTCTGGGCCTCGCGCTCACCGGCCTCTACGCGCTCACGCTCAAGGCGCGCACTCTCACGGCCGCCGCAGCGACGGACCGCGTGCTGCTCTTCGTTCTCTTCTACATCGTCGTCATCCTCATCCTGGTGCTCCTCTTCGTCCTGGGACGAAGCGCGGTGAAGCTGCTGCTGGACGCCCGGCGCGGCGTCTTCGGCTCCCGCTTCCGCGTGCGCGTCGTGGCGACCCACGTGGGGCTGGCCCTGCTCCCGATCGCGCTCCTGGTGCTGCCCACCACGAGCCTCTTGCAGCGCAGCGTCGAGCAGTGGTTCCAGCCCTCGGTCGCCGAGACCGTGCGCTCGGGGCAGACGGTGGCCGAGCTGGTGCGCAAGCGCACGGCCGCGGTGGAACGGCACGCGGCCGAGCGGCTCGCGCCGAAGCTGGCCTCGGTTGCAGACGATGCGGCGCGCTTCGCGCTCCTCTCGGCCGCGCGCGAGGAGGCAGGGCTCGACCTCCTCGAGTGGCGTGGCGACCCGGGAGGCGCGGGCATGGGATCCAGCGCCGTGTCGTCGCCGCGCTGGCCGGTGCGCGAGGTGAACGATCCCTCTCCCGACTGGCTGGCCGACGCCCGCTCGCGCGGGCTCTCGCGGCGCATCGACACCACGAGCGACGGCGGGCAGATCGGACGGACGCTCTTCCTGGTCCCGAACGGCGTGCTGATCCTCGGAACGTACGAGCCGCCCGACGAGGCCGTGCCTCTGCGCTCCCTCTCGCGGGCGACCTCCACGTACCGGATGCTCGAAGCCGAGCGCGCCTCGCTCGAGGCGATCCAGATCCTCTTCTTCCTCCTGCTCGCCTTCGTCGTCCTCCTCGCGGCCGTATGGGTGGGGCTGCTGCTCGCGCGCCGCGTGACGCGCCCCATCGCCGCGCTGGCGGCCTCGGCGCGAAGGGTGGGCGCGGGAGACTTCGACGCGCTCGTGGACGTGGAGGGCGGGGACGAGATCGCGGCGCTCTCGGGCGCCTTCAACGCGATGACGAGCGAGCTGCGCAAGAGCCGCGGCCAGCTGGTGCAGGCCAATGCCGAGATGAAGGGCACGAACCTGCGGCTGGATCAGGAACGCCGCCGCGTGCGCACCATCCTGGCCCACCTGGATGCGGGGGTCGTGGCGTTCGACGACGAAGGGACGCTCCTGGCCATCAACGAAACGGCGCGCCGCCTGCTGGGCACCGCGGCCGGCGAGGAGCCCGGCCGGGTGGAGGAGCTCTTGCAGAACGCCTCGCTCGCTCCGCTCCGCGGCTTCCTCGACCGCGCGGTGCGGTTTTCGGGGCCGCGGGAAACCACTCTGTCGATCGCGCAGGACGAGTCTCCCCGCGTGCTGGAAGCGCGTGTGGCACGCGTGCCGGCGGGGGGCGAGGAGATGGCGTCCTGGGTCGTCACGCTCGAGGACACGACAGCCCTCGTGAAGGCGGAGCGCGCCGCCGCCTGGGAAGAAGCCGCACGCCGGATGGCGCACGAGATCAAGAACCCGCTCACCCCCATCCGCCTGGCGGCCGAGCGCATGCGCAAGCGCGCCCGCGCAGCGGGGGACGCGCAGCTTCCCGCCGTGGTCGAGGAGGGCGCCTCCACCATCATCGAGGAGGTGGGGACGCTCTCGGATCTCGTGGATGCCTTCGGGCGGTTCGCGCGCCTGCCCGCGGCGGACCTGCAGCAGACGGATCTCTCGCTGGTCGTGCAGCAGGTGACGAAGCTCTACGCGGGGACGAAGGCGGGAGTCGACGTGGCCTGCGAGATTCCCGTCGCGTTGCCGCACGTGCGGGCGGATGCCGAGCAGGTGAAGCGCGCGCTGATCAACCTCGTGGACAACGCCGTCACGGCGACGCCGAGCGGAGGGCGCGTGATGCTGCATGCGCGCGTCGAAGGGGGGCGCGCGCGGCTCTTCGTCACCGACGAGGGCCCGGGCATTCCTCCCGTCGACCGCTCGCGCGTGTTCGATCCCGCGTACTCCACCAAGGCGCGCGGCACGGGCCTGGGGCTCGCGATCACGCAGCGGATCGCCGCCGAGCACGCCGGCGTGGTGCGCGTAGAGGAGAATCCACCGCACGGATGCCGATTCATCTTCGAATGGCCTGCCGCGTGAGGCGCGCACTGTGGGCGTAGCGGGCGCCACGGGCGTGACGGGTATCGCGCGGGGCCAGGCCGGCCCCCGCATCCTCATCTGCGACGACGAGCCGGGAATTCGCAAGACACTGTCGCAGGTGCTCTCGGACGAGGGGTATCGAACGGAAGCGGTGGGGTGCGGCGAGGACGTGCTGGCGCGCCTCGGCGTGGACGAGGGCATCGACGCGATCTTCCTCGACGTCTGGCTGCCCGACATGGACGGCCTGGCCGTACTGAAACGCGTGCGCGTGCTGGCCCCCGAAGTTCCGGTGATCATGATCTCGGGGCACGGCACCGTGGAGACGGCCGTGGCGGCCGTGCAGCACGGCGCCGATGATTTCCTGGAGAAGCCGCTCGCGCTCGAGCGCGTGCTGCTGACCCTCGAGAAGGCGCTCGAGCGTCGCCGGCTCGCGCGCGAGCGCGATGCCCTGCAGGGCGAGCTGGCCCGCCGCCGCGCCGCGGAGGCCGAGGAGGAGCCGATCCTCGGCACCAGCCCGGCGATGCAACGGCTGCTCGCAGAGATCGAGCGCGCCGGAGCCTCCGATTCGCGCGTCCTCATCACCGGGGAGAGCGGGGTGGGCAAGGAGCTCGTCGCGCGCGCTCTCCACCGCGCCTCCCCGCGCGCTCTGGGCCCTTGGGTGGAGGTGAACGGCGCCGCCATCCCCGAGGAGCTGATCGAGAGCGAGCTCTTCGGCCACGTGAAGGGCTCGTTCACCGGAGCGAGCGAGGATCGCAAGGGAAAGTGGGAGCAGGCCGACGGCGGCACTCTCTTCCTCGACGAGATCGGCGACATGTCCGCGCGGACGCAGGCCAAGATCCTGCGCGCCATCCAGGACGGGCGCATCACGCGGGTCGGGGGAGCCCGCACCATCGCCACCGACGTGCGGATCGTGGCGGCTACGAACCGGGACCTGCCGACGATGATCCGAAACGGCACCTTCCGCGAGGACCTCTACTTCCGTCTGGCCGTCGTGCCGCTGCGAGTTCCGTCCCTTTCGGAACGGCCGGAGGACATCCCCACCCTGGCCGGACACTTCGCCGAACGCCTCGCGCGGAGCCGGGGGCGGCGGCCGATCCCGTTCGAGCCCGAGGCGCTGCAGCGGCTCGCGCGCCGGCGGTGGCCGGGGAACGTGCGCGAGCTGCAGAACGTCGTCGAGCGTGTGGTGCTGATGAGCCCGGGCCCGATCGTGCGAGCCGGTGACATCCCCATGGACGACCTCTCCTTCAGCGCGGCCTCGAGCGCCACGGGCGACGAGCTCCTGGCCTCGCAGAGCCTCGCCGAGGCGCGCGAGGCGTTCGAGCGCCGCGTGGTGCTGCGCGTGCTCGAGGAGATGAAGGGGAACGTCTCGCGCGCCGCCGAGCGGCTCGGCCTCGACCGCACCACGCTGCACCGCAAGCTGCGCAGCCTCATGATCGAGAGCCGGGAAGAGCGCTAGCGAGCGCTAGGTCTTCACGGCGCTTTCGCCTCGGGCGCGATCCGGGCGAGGGGCTCGGGGAGATCGGCAAGCGCGTACGCGAGCACCGCGGCCAGAGCCACGCCGCTGTCGAGATCCCTGCGGTCCACCTTGTCGAGCGTGTCGTCGGCCGAGTGGTGCACGTCGAAGTATTTCGACGCGTCCTGGCGCACGCCGAAGAGCGGAACGCCCGCGGCCCGCAGCGGAGCGATGTCGGTGCCGCCGTTGCCTCCGTCCTTCAATTCTCCGGCGCCGATGCCCGCGAGCAGCGCGGCGATCTCCTGCAGCCGCCCCCCGCTTCCCGGCCCCGTGCTGTAGGTGAAGCCATACGCGGGACCCGCGCCGCTGTCCGCCTCCAGCGCGGCCACATGGAGCCCGAGCTCCTTCTCGTGGGCGATGACATAGGCCTTCGCGCCGCGCGCGCCGTTCTCCTCGTTGGCATAGAGCACGACGCGCAGAGTCCGCCGGGGCCGGCGCGTCATCGCGCCGATGATCCGCGCCGCCTCGATCATCGTCACGCAGCCGGCGCCGTCGTCCACGGCTCCGGTCCCGAGATCCCACGAGTCGAGATGCGCGCCGAGCACGACGATCTCATCCGGCTTCTCCCGGCCCCTGATCTCTCCGATGACGTTGGCCGACTCGGCATCCGGGAGAGTGCGGCAGCTCAGACGGAACCGCACGCGGGGCGTCACACCCGATTGCAGGAGGCGGTGCAGGAGATCCGCGTCGGGCGTCGACAGCGCGGCCCCGGGGATCTTCGGAGCACCCTCTTCGTAATGCATGTCTCCCGTGTGGGGGAGCCGTGTGTCGGCCGTGGACACCGAGCGCACGAGCACGCCGATGGCACCCACCTTCGCCGCGCGTGAGGCGCCGCTGACGCGCAGCGCAACCGTCTTGCCATATCCCGCGCCGTCGCGCGCACGCTCCGTGAGCTTCCACAGGAGCACGATCTTTCCACGCGCCTTCTCGCCCAGCGCATCCACCGCTTCGAGCGAGTCGGCCTCCACGACCTCGGCTTCCAGACCCGCCTCGGGTGTCGGCACGCTGCTGCCGAGCGCGGTGAGCGCCAGGGGCTGCAGCGTCGGGTGAACGAGCGCCCCGGACTCCTCTCCGCGCTCCCAGTGGGGCACGGCCACCTTCTCGGCGCGCACGCGCGAGAAGCCGAGGGCCGTGAGCGTCTCGAGGGCCCACGCCACCGCCGCACGATCGCCCGGCGAACCCGCGAGGCGCGGTCCCACCGTGTCGGTCAGCGTGCGCAGATTCTCGAATGCGCGCGACGAGCCCATCGCCGCGCCGAGGACCTGCTCCATGCCGGCTCGTGTCTCGATCGAGAGCGCTGGCGACGCGGGCGCAGCCGACGTCCCCTTCGCCGCTGGCGACTCGGCGTGACCCGTGGGGGAAACGAGCGAAAGGGACAGGAGAGGAGCGAGAGCGATGAAACGCGTGACGCCTCTCACGGCGCGGCCTCGGCCTCCCGGGTGCGCGTGAGGGCCAGCTCGAGCAGCTTGTTCTCGAGCACCAGCGGGCCGGGATCGGCCTCGAGCCTGAGCGCGTGCGAGGCCGCAGCCAGCAGCGCGGCTTGCGGGACGAGGCCCACGATTTCCGATCCGACGACCGCCACCCCATGGCGCTCGGCCTCGGAGCGCACGGTTTCGAACACGCGGTGCAGCGGCGTCTTCTCGAAGTTCGTCATGTTGATGGAGACCTGGACGATGCCGCGCGCCTCGAGCTTCACCCCCATCGCCTTCACGAAGCGGAAGCCGCCCGAGATGTGGCGGATGGACTTGGCGATGCGGTCGGCGATGGTGAGATCGGCCGTCCCCAGATTGATGTTGAAGGCCACGAGCGGAGCGCGCGCGCCCACGACCACCGCGCCGCCGGAAGGGTGAGGCGCCTCGGGCCCGAAGTCGGGCTTCCAGCCGCTCCCCTGCATCTTGGCGGCGAGCCCCTCGAATTCTCCCTGCCGGATCGTCGCGAGATTGCGGCGTCCCTCGCTCGCCGCCGCCTCCTCGTAGAGATAGACGGGCAGGGCGAATCGAGACGCCAGCCGCTCGCCGAGCGCCCGCGCCAGGGCCACGCAGTCCGCCGTCGTGGCGCCGCGGATCGGAACGAACGGAATCACGTCGACGGCGCCGAGCCGCGGGTGCGCCCCCTGATGGGTCCGCAGGTCGATGCTCTCGAGCGCGGCACCGACCAGCGCCGACATTCCCTCGAGCAGCGCGGGCCCGTCTCCCAGAAACGTGAGCACGGAGCGGTTGTGGTCCGCGTCCGACGTCTGATCCAGTAGCAGCAGACCGCGCCCTGCCTGGAGCGCCGCCTCGATGGCGCCGTTCACGATTTCGGGGCGACGCCCTTCGCTGATGTTCGGGATGCACTCGATCAACGCCGGCATGTGACCTCCTGGAGGGGACGATCGTACCCGACCAATCCCCGCAAGACCGGGCCCGCGCAGCCAGCTCCGTTTGCCACCAGCCTCCTTGACCCGTCGCATGGCCGCTTGTACGCTGAATGCAGCAAACAGGAGCGGTGATCATGGCCGAAACGAGCCCGTATCCGGGTAGCCCCTCTCTCTCGAGCGAGGCGCGCGACAAGGTCCTCCAAACGTTTCGACACACGCTCGAGCTGGCGCGGAGCGCCCGAAACGAGGAGGCCCTGCTGGGGTGCGACTTCATCCTCAAGATGGATGCGCGCTTCCAGCCGGCGAGAAAGCTCCTCGAGCTGCTGCGCGGCGTGGCTCCTGGCACGATGGTGGAGCTCTCCACGTTCGAGGTTCCGGCGGGCCCCGCGCCCGCCAGTCCCGCCGTCGCGACCCCCGGGGCTACGGTTCGCGCCATCCCGGTGGCCGCAGCTCCGGCGTCAGTCCCCTCCGCGCCCGTCGCCGCACCCGTCGCCGCACCGGTCGCCGCACCGGTTCCGCTCCCCGTCGCGCCCGCGGGGCTCGACGATCTCTCCTTCGACGACTTCGCGGTGGCCGCCCCGGCCCCGGCTCCCGCCCCGCGCGCGGCGGCCGCACCCGCGGCGGCCCCGGCCGCTCCCGCGACCCCCGCCCCCGCCCCACCGTCGCGGAAGCTCGACGAGCTGGGCTTCGGCGAGGATCTCGACCTTGGCGCACCCCAGTCATTCGGCGCCCCTTCGTTCGACGCGCCGGCGTTCGACGCGCCAGCGTTCGATACGCCTGCCTTCGACACGCCCTCATTCGATTCGTCGCTCGGCGTTCCCGCCTTCGATGGCCGGCCTGCAGCGTGACTTGCACACGATCAAGGGTGGCGCGCGGATGGCGGGCGTGATGCCGGTTGGCGAACTCGGCCATGCCATGGAAACACTGCTCGAAGCCGTTATGGCGCAGCGCGCGGAACTGGGCGCCGATGGCGTGCCGCTGCTCGAGCGTGGTTTCGATCGCCTGCACGGCATGATCACCCGCGTTGCCGCGCGTCGGGCAGTGGGCATGCCGGTCGGGCTGATCGAAGACTTCAACTCGCGCGCGGACAGGCCAATCGCGGCCGTCGAAGCC
>JBDSFL010000205.1:0-11130 GCA_039919545.1 Thermoanaerobaculia bacterium
TCATCGCGCCTGCGGCGCGACCACGGGGGCTGGGGAAGACTGCCGGCTGACCCTCCACGAGCTCCGAAGCGGACCGATTCTCGCGGGCGAGCGGCACCGCGCTTGTATCGACGGCGAAGGCGCGCTACAAAGGCCCGTGCCCGCGCGTTCCCCGATCGGTCTCGTCTTCCTGTGGCATTTCCATCAGCCCTGGTATCGCGGTTTCGGCGGCGGTCCGGCGACCCTTCCCTGGGTGCGGCTGCATGCCTTGAAGGACTACGCCGACCTGCCGGCGATCCTGGCCGAGGAGCCGCTCGTTCCTCATGCCGCCAACCTCGTCCCGGCCTTGCTCGATCAGATCGAGCTCGCCGCCAACGGCGCCTCCGACGCGTTCCTCGAGGTCGCGCGCGCGCCGGTCTCCTCGTGGGACGAGGCCGCGGTGGATTTCGCGCTCGACAACTTCTTCTCCGCGCACCCGCAGCGGATGATCGAGCCGCTCACGCACTACGCCGAGCTCGCGGCGCGGCGCGCGCGGGCCGCGCCGCACGGCCGCGAGGCGACGCGCGCGGAGTTCACCAGCGAGGAGCTGCGCGACCTGGTGGTGCTCTTCCACCTCGCCTGGTCGGGCGAGACGCTGAGCCGCGACCCTCTGCTCGTGAAGCTGCGGAGGCGCGGACGCCGCTTCTCGGAGGAAGAGAAAGAAGCGCTGCTGGACCGGCAGGCAGCGTTTTTGTCCGAGACGATCCCGGCCTGGAAGAGGGCCTTTGCGTCCGGCGTCGTCGAGGCGGCCACGAGCCCGTATCACCATCCGATCCTTCCTCTCCTGATCTCCAGCGAGGCGGGGCGCGAGGCGCTGCCGCAGCTCCCCTCCCCCACGCTTCGCCTTCACCGGCCGGAGGACGCGCGCGGGCAGATCGCGCTGGGGCTCGCGACGTTCGAGCGGCACTTCGGCTTTCGGCCCGCGGGGATGTGGCCCCCCGAAGGCGCGATCTCCGAGGCGGCGCTCGCGCTCATTCGCGACGCCGGCATCTCGTGGGTCGCCTCCGACGAAGAGGTGCTCTTTCATTCGCTCCCGCATTCGAAGCTCGCCTTCGAGCCGGGCGACCGGGCGCGCACTCTGTTCCGCCCCTACACGTTGACGTCCTCGCCATCGCCGGCGATCTTCTTCCGCGACCGCGTGCTCTCGGACCGCATCGGCTTCTCCTATGCCACGTGGCCCGCCGCCGATGCCGCGGCTGATTTCGTCGCGCGCCTCCTGAGCATCCAGGAGGCCGCGCCGGACCGCACTCTCACTGTCCCGGTCATCCTGGACGGGGAGAATGCCTGGGAGAGCTACCCGCAGAACGGAGCCATTTTTTTACGCGCGCTCGCCGCGGCCATCGTCGCCGAGCCGCGCATTCGCACGATGACGCCCTCGCAGGCGCTCGCCCAGGAGCCGCCCGCCCCGCTCGAGCGGCTGATCGCGGGGTCGTGGGTGAACGGAAATCTCACCACGTGGGTGGGGGCGCCCGCCAAGAACCGCGCGTGGGACCTGCTGATCCGCGCGCGCGAATCGCTGGCGCCGCAGATCGCCGGTGCCGAGCCGGTGTCGCCGGCGCGCATCCTGGCTGGGCTGGCGACACCCGCGCAGTCCGCTCAGGGAGCGCTCTTCGCCGCCGAGGCCTCGGACTGGTTCTGGTGGTTCGGAGACGATCACACCTCGGCTCACGACCCCGTGTTCGACGCGCTCTTCCGCAATCACGTGGCCTCCGCGTATCGCGCCCTCGGGCACGCCGTTCCATCCGACCTGGACGAATCGGTGGATGGCGGGGGCTTGCTCGACCCGGTGCTCGCGAGCGCGGCGGTGAGCCCCACGATCGACGGCGGGATTCCCGACTATTTCGAGTGGCTGGGCGCCGCGCGCTACTCGGGGCAGCCGCGCGGCGCGATGAATCGCAGCGCGGGGCTGCTGAAGGAGATCTTCTTCGGCTCCGGCGGCGAGAGCGGCAAGCCCGCCGAGCTTTTCCTCCGGCTCGACCCGGCCATCGCCCCCGCCTCGACCTCGCTCGCGGGTGTCATCGCGCGCATCTCCGTGCGAGCGGATCGCAACGGCGGCGCGGCCGACGAGGAGAGCGCGGACGAGCCCCACGTGCTTCCGCTCGACGCGGGAGTTCGCCGCGTGGGGAGCTGCCGCATCGGCGTCGACCGTATCGTCGAGATCGCTCTCCCCGCCCCCGGGAGCCCTGGCGGCACGCTGCAGCTGCGCGTTCACCTCGTCGATGCGCAGGGGCGCGAGCTCGAGGCTCTGCCGTCGGAGGGCTGGCTCCGCTTCCGGACCGTGCGGCACGACTGGAGCGCATGAGAAGACCGTGGAGAAAGCAGGAGGAGCCGTACAATCGCGGCGCCTTCGATGAGCGAGCTGCGGCACGACCCGATCACCCGCATGTGGGTCATCATCGCGGGGGACCGCGACCTGCGCCCGCAGGATTTCGAGCTCACGGTCACGCCGCATCCCGAGCAGGCCGACTGCCCGTTCTGCGAAGGGCACGAGGAGCAGACGCCTCCCGAGATCCAGGCGATCAGAGTCGGCTCGGCATCGAACGGGCCCGGCTGGAAAGCGCGGGTCGTGCCGAACCGCTATCCCGCGCTGGCCATCGAGGGGCTGCCGGGACGGAAGGGTGTGGGCATCTACGACCGGATGCGCGGAATCGGCGCGCACGAGGTGATCGTCGAATCGCCCCAGCACGACGTGGATTTCGCGGACCAGCCGCTCGAGCAGCAGGTGCGCATCGTTTCGCTCTGGCGCGACCGCGTGGTCGACCTCATGCGCGATCCGCGCTTCAAGTACGTGCTGCTCTTCAAGAATCATGGTGCGGCGGCCGGAGCCTCGCTCTCACATCCGCACGCGCAGGTCATTGCCACTCCCGTCACGCCGCGCGCCGTCGCGGTCGAGCTGGAATCCAGCCGCTCGCACCACGAGCTGAAGGAACGCTGCCTCTACTGTGACGTCATCGCGCAGGAGATGGACGACGGGAGCCGGGTCATCACGCTCAACGAAGACTTCGTCGCCTTTGCGCCGTACGCGTCTCGTTTCCCGTTCGAGATCTTCCTGGCCCCGCGGCATCACGCGCACGAGTTCGGGCTCACGCCGGACGCCCAGCTCTTGAACCTGGCGCGGGCCATCGCCGACGTGCTCAAGCGGCTCAAGCTTTTACTGCGGGACGCGCCCTACAACCTCGTCCTCCACACGGCGCCCAACACCAACGTCACGCCGCGCCGCGCGTTCTACTTCACGACCCTGGAGTACGACTGGCACTGGCACATCGAGATCCTGCCGCGCCTGACCCGCGTGGCGGGCTTCGAGTGGGGCTCGGGCTTCCACATCAACCCGACGGCACCCGAAGAGGCCGCGCGTCTACTGCGCGAGATCGAGGTCTGATGCGGCAGCCTACGCGCCTCCTGCTCGTCCTGCACGGCCACATTCCCGACGTCATGGGGCACGGCACGTGGCCGCACGGCGCGAACTGGATCTACGAGGCGGCCGCCGAGACCTATCTCCCGTTTCTGCGCATGGCCGGGCGCCTCGTGACCGAAGGCGTGCCGATCAAGGCGACGCTCGGGATGACGCCCGTTCTCTCCGAGCAGCTCGAGGATGCGCGTTTCGTCACCGGGTTCTTCGAGTACCTCACCCAGCGCGCCAAGGCGGCCGCCGAAGACCGCGAGGAGTTTTCGCGCCTGGGCGACGGCACCACAGCCACGCTCGCGGAGTGGTGGCGCGGCTTCTACGAGGATCTGCGCACCGACTTCGAAGCCCTGCCGGGGCAGGACATCCTGATGGCATTGCGCCGCCTGGTTGATCGTGGCGTGCTGGAGCCGATCGCCTCGGCCGCCACGCACGGATTTCTTCCGCTGCTGCCGACCGACCGCGCCATCGAGCGCCAGCTCGACGTGGGGCTGCGCGCGCACGAGCGGCACTTCGGCCGGCCCGCCAAGGGCATCTGGCTTCCGGAATGCGCCTATCGCCCCGGCGGCCCGTGGATCTCTCCCGCCGACGGCACCCCGTCGATCCGCCGTGGCATCGAAGAGTTCCTCGCCGAGCGAGACGTCGAGTACTTCTTCGTGGAGACGCATCTCGTGCGCGGGGGCGTCACGCATCCCGCGTACGGTGGCGAGGTCGTGCGCGAGGAGCAGGGGCACTCCCCCTATCGCATCCATGCCCTCCCCACGTACAGCGGCGCGAGGGTGTCCGTGCTCGCGCGCGACCCCCTCTCCTCGCAGCAGGTCTGGTCCGGGAAGGTGGGTTACCCAGGCGACGGGCGCTACCTGGAGTTCCACAAGAAGCGCGCACCCAGCGGCCACCGCTACTGGCGCGTCACCGACGCGCGCGTGGAGCTGGGAGACAAGCTGCCGTACGGGCCCGCCGCGATCCCCGCCGCGCTGAAGGCGCATGCGAGCCACTTCGTCTCCCTGCTCGAGGAAGTGCCCGACCTGCCGGACGGTAGCGCGCCCGTGGTCGTCGCCATGTTCGACTTCGAGCTCTTCGGACACTGGTGGTTCGAAGGGATCGAGTTCATCGCCGAGGTCTTCCGCGGCCTGGCGGGGAACGCGCGCGTGATCCCGTCGACCACGGGAGAGGCGCTCGCGGCCAACCCCCCGCGCGACGCGATCTCGATGCCCGCCGGCACCTGGGGACGGGACGGCGATTTCCAGGTCTGGTGGAATTCGCAGACGGTGCCGTACTGGAAGCTGGTGGATGCGGTGGAACGGCAACTGGCGTTGCTCGAGGAGAAGGCGGCCCGCGGCGAGATCTCGGCCGAGCTCTACGCGGCGCTCGTGCGGCAGTCGCTGCTGCTGCAGTCGTCAGACTGGCCCTTCCTGATCGACAACGAGGTCTCGCGCGATTACGCGGAGGCGCGGATCAAGGTGCACACCGCGAATTTCGACAGCCTGGTCCGGCTCGCCGAGACGGGCGAGGACGAATCGG
This sequence comes from Thermoanaerobaculia bacterium, assembly GCA_039919545.1. Lineage (GTDB taxonomy): Bacteria > Acidobacteriota > Thermoanaerobaculia > UBA5066 > UBA5066 > JBDSFL01. The sequence goes on from JBDSFL010000205.1 coordinate 4,943, forward strand.
GGACGCTGCTGAACGATCTCGACGACCGCGACCGGCTCTTCGGCCCCGAGCTTCGGGATCTGGCCCTCGGCCTCCCGCGCCCTGGCGCTTGACGAAGGCGCCCATTCCGGGCAAGGTACGCCCCGGCCGAGAAGGCCTCGACTTTTTCCGACGCGGGACAGGTGTCCGAGTGGTTTAAGGAGCACGGTTGGAAGCCGTGTGTAGCTGAGAGGTTACCGTGGGTTCGAATCCCACCCAGTCCGCCAGAAAAAGTTAACCCATCTGACAAAAACCTCACAGGCGGACCAGGGTGGGCATTCGAACCCACGTCTTTAGTCGCGTGCCAGAGGCATGCGGCGAAAAAGGTTAGCCTTCGAATCGGTGCTCTTCGGACCCAGCGTCATCGCAGGGGAGATAAGCCCGAAGTAAGTCCGGCCCGGGCTCTAACTCCTGATCCTCCCCGGTTCTACCTCCTGATCCCCGCGCTCTAACTCCCGCCCCTCCCACCGTACAAACCATGCGACAGTGCTCCCCAACCCCATGCGCTTCGTCCACGCGGCCGACATCCACCTCGACAGCCCCCTCCGGAATCTCGCCCTCCGCCCGGACGCCCCGATCGACCGCCTCCGCAGCGCCACCCGTTCAGCCTTCACGAACCTCATCGATCTCTGCATCGAGCGTCAGGCCGCGTTCCTCATCCTCGCGGGCGACCTGTACGACCACGACTTCCCCAACATGCAGGTGGCCCTCTTCCTGAGAAGCCAGCTCGCCCGCCTCGACCAGGCCGGCATCCGTGTGGTGATCGCCAAGGGAAACCACGACGCGGACAACAAGATCACGAGCGCGCTCGCGCTTCCAGGCAATACACGCATCCTGGACGATCGCGCGCCGGAATCGATCCGCTACGACGACCTCCCCGTCGTCATCCACGGGCAGAGCTTCCGACCGGGAAAAATCACCGCGAATCTCGCGCGCGACTACCCCAAGAAGTCTCCTGGACTCCTGAACATCGGCGTCCTGCACACCTCGCTCGCGGGAAACGCCGATCACGATCCCTACGCCCCGTGCAGCCTCGACGACCTCACCACGCGCGGCTATGCCTACTGGGCGCTGGGCCACATCCACAAGGGGGCCGTGCTCGCGCGCGACCCGTGGGTCGTCTACCCCGGCAACACTCAAGGCCGCGACGCGAAGGAGACCGGCCCCAAGGGCTGCGTCGTCGTCGACGTGGAGAACGATCGTGTCGTCTCCGCCGAGACGGTCGCCACCGACGTGCTCCGCTGGCAGCGCGCGGAGATCGACCTTGGCGACGCAGTCACCGAGGCTGAGCTCGTCGAGCGGCTCCGCGCTGCGCTGACGCTCGCGCACCGGGACTCCGCGGGTCGGCCGAGCGCCGTCCGCGCCATCTTCTCCGGGCGCACCCCGCTGAACGCGAACCTCGCACGCACGCCCGAACGCTTCCGCCAGACGGTGCTCGAGCTCGCGGCCGAGATCGGCGGGGAGGACATCTGGATCGAGAAGATCAATGACGAGACGAGTGCGCCCTCCGGGCCTCGTCGGGATGAGAACGAAACCGCCTCCGAACTGATCCGGATCATGCAGGAGCTCGCGGAGGATCGAACCCAGATCGGACCGCTGCTTTCGGCCGAGCTCGAGCCGCTGCGCAGCAAGCTGCCCGAGGAGCTGAAGGAGCTTCCCGCGCTCGAGCTCCTGCGGGACGCGGGGCTCGCGCGAGAGCTCTTCACGCAATTGCAGCCGCGATTGAACGCGCTCCTCGCGGGCGAGGACGACTGATGCGCCTCACGCGCCTCGACCTGCGCGCGTATGGCCCCTTCACGGCCCGCACTCTGACGCTGGGCCAGGAACCGGGCATCCATCTCGTCTACGGCGAGAACGAGGCCGGCAAGAGCACCACGCTGCGGGCCTTGTCCAGCGTGCTCTTCGGCTACCCGCGCGAGCTCGTCGACGATTTCCGGCATTCCTCCAAGGACATGGCGATCGGCGCCGCGCTCGTGCTGCAGAATGGCCGTTCGCTGGATTTCGTCCGGAGGCGGACCGGGAAGCGGCTCGTGGACGAAGCGGGAGAACCGTTCGAGGAGGGAGTCATCGCAGACGCGATGGGCCGCGCCTCTCGCGAGCTCTTCGAGAAGGTGTTCGCGCTCGATCACCGGCGCCTGCGCGAGCAGGCCCAGGCCCTCCTGGCCGACGGCGGCGCGCTGGGCTTCAGCCTGGCGCAAGCAGGATCGGGGGTCGCCGGGCTGAAGAAGATCCTGGATCGATTGAAGGCCGAGAGGAGCGACCTGTTTCTGAGCGGCGGCTCCAGGCCAAAGCTGAACGCGCTGATCAAGAAGCGCGGCGAGTTTCTGAAGGACGCGCGCCTGCGCATGGTCTCGCCAGCCGATTACAGCCGCCATCAGAAGCAGATCCAGGAAGCAGAGGGCGTGCTCGCCGGAATCCGCGAGCGGCAGAGGCGTGTCCGGGTGGACGTCGCACGGCTGGCGCGGATCGCCCGCAATCTTCCGCGGCGGGCCGAGCACGATGCGCTGACGCGCACGCTCGACGATCTCGCGGCTGTGCCGCTGCTCGCGGTCGACGTGACCGAGCGGCGCGTGAAGGCGCAGAGCGACCGCGACGCGGCCGAGCGAACGCTCGCGAGCGCGGGAGCCGCGCTGCAAACGCTCGACGCGGAGATCGCGGCCGTTTCCTTCGACACGCGACTTCTCGAGCACCGGATCGAGATCGCCGCGCTCGCCGAGACCCGCCCCGTGATCGAGCAGGAGGATCGCGACGTGCCCCGCCTCAAGACGAAGCTGGCCGAGCACTTCACGCGCGCCACCTTGCTCCTGCGCCGCGCAGAGCTTCCCGGAGACGCCGCAACGCTCGGCCAGAGCCTGGCCTCCGATCCGCGACGCAAGGCGATCACACGCCTGGCCGAGCAGGGAACGGGGCTGAAGGCCCAGCGTGCGACTGTGTCCGAGCGGTGCACGGCCGCTCGGCGGGAGCTCGATCACACCCGGCGGCGCGCGGCGGCAGCTCCCGCCGCCGCCGAGGAGACGTCTCCGGGCGATGCACGCGCCCTGGCGTCCGCGGACAAGGTCGGCGATCTCGCGGGCCAGATCGTCAAGCGGAGGACCGCGCTCGAGCGCAAGCGCGCGACGCTGGCGCAGGACATCACCGCGATGGGGCTGGCCGGCGGAGACGCCGCTGTGCTCCGTTCTTTCGTCGTCCCGCCCGAGAAGTCGATCGACCGCTACGACGCGTCGCTCGGCGAGCTGGAGGACGAGCTCCGGAAGAGGGAAGCCGAGCTCGGGCACGCGCGCGAAGAGACGACCGCGGCCGAAAGAAAAATCGCCCATCTGAAATCTGCGGGAGAGGTCGTCTCCGAAGAAGAGCTCGCCGCGGCGCGAGAAGCGCGCGATGAAGCGTGGAAACTCGTCCGCGCGCGCTATGTCGATCCGGTCGATCCGGTCGATCCGGTCGATCCGGTCGATCCGGTCGAGCTCGCCGTCCACGAGCGGGGCGACCGAGCCCCTGCGCGGGCACCCGACGGCAAGCTGGCCGAGGCCTACGAGCGGGCCGTGGATCATGCGGACCGACGCGTCGACGTGCTGCGCGGGAACGTGGAGCGGACGACGGAGCTGGCGATCTACGATCGCCGGCGCGGCGAAGCGCGGCGGGCCAGCGCGGAGCTGGACGCCACGCTCGGGCGCCTCAGGGACCAGCGCCTGGCGCTCTTGATGGAATGGCGCGCGCACTGGACCGGTCTCGCGGCGCACCTTCCTTCCGAGATGAGGGAATGGGCGGCGCGCCGCAAGACGTTGCTTGCGATCTCGGACGAGCTCGACACCGAACGCGACGAGATCGCGGCGCTGGAACAGCAGCATCGGGTCGCGGTGGCCAGCCTCATGCGGTTCGCCGGAGCCGACGCGGGCGCGGGGGCCTCTCTGGACGATCTGCGGGAACGCGCCCGGGCGGCGCTCGACCGAAGAGCCGAAGAGAACGGCCGGGCGCAGCTGGCGCGCGCGGCGCATGCCACGCAGCAGCGACTCGTTCTCGAAGCCGAACAGGAGCTCGAAGCCCTGGACGAGAACCTGACGGTTTGGCAAGACCGCTGGCAGGAAGCGCTCCGCGGAGCGGCTCTTCCCGACACCCAAGGCATCGACGAGGCGAGCGCGGCCATCGAGGCGATGGCCGCGCTCGATGTCGAGCACTCCAGCATCCTCAGCCTGCAGGATCGGATCGAGAAAATCGCCCTCAAGCGGACGGGCTTTCTCGCCCGGCTCGAGAGCGTCGCCGAACTCGCCGCCGGGGGTTCAGCCGATCCGGTCCAGCAGTGTCGCGCGCTCGAGCTCGCGCTGCAGAAGTCGCAAACGGCCCAGACGCGCCTGGCCAGCCTCGTCAAGCAGCGAGCGCTGAGCACAGCCACGGCCGAGGAGGCGCGTGAGGCGCTGGAGCGGAGCGGTTCGGTGCTCGACTCGCTCTGCGCCGAGGCCGGGTGCAGCGGTTCGGGAGAGCTCGCCGCTGCGGAGGAGAAGTCCTCTCGGAAGCGCGAGGCGCTGCGGAGGCGGCACGAGCTGGAGAGCCGGCTGCTCGAGGACGGCGCCGGCCTCGATTTGCCCGGCTTGTTCGCGGAATGCGAAGCGCGCGTTGGAGACGAGATCCCGCTCGCCATCGACGCGGGCGAGCGCGAGCTCCTGGAGGTCGAGGCCGCGCTGGACGACCAGATGACGTGTCGGGCGTCGCTCGTTTCGGAGTTCGAGAGGATGCTGAGCGGCAGTCAGGCCGCCGATTGCACCCAGCGGGCCGCGTTCCTCGATTCGGAGATCGCCGACTCGGCCGAGTCGTACGTCGCCCTCACGCTGCAGGAGATCCTGCTCGAACGCGCGGTGTCGATCTACCGCGAGCGGCACCAGGGCCCGATCTTGTCCCGCGCCACGAAGCTCTTCAGCGAGCTGACCGGCGGCGTCTACAGCGGCTTGCGGGCCGACGTGGACGAGCGCGGCGAACCGGTGGTGCTCGCCGAGCACGCACGCCGCGGCTCCCTGGACGTGGCCGCCCTCAGTGACGGCACCGTCGATTCGCTCTACCTCGCCCTGCGTCTGGCGGCCGTCGAGGAGCACAACGCCTCCTCGGAACCGCTTCCGTTCGTGGCGGACGACCTCCTCCTGAACCTCGATGACACGCGCGCCGCGGCGGCCTTCCGCACGCTTTCCCGTGTGGCCGAATCGAGTCAGGTCCTCTTCTTCACCCATCACGCGCACATGCGCGATCTCGCACGGCGGAGCGTTCCGCCGGGGCGCCTCACGTTTCACGAGCTTCCTCCGTCGTCCTGATCAGCCGCTTTCGGCGGAAGTCGGAGAGCACACCCGGAATCTCCGATGGGATCTCACGCGAGAGAAAGCCGACCGGGCCGATGCGCCGAGCCAGCCGGCGACCGACGAGCGAACAGAAATGTCAGCGGCGGCACGGAACTCGCTTAAAGTCGTTATTCACCGTTCTGCTGTCGCAGCGATTCGAAAGGAGCTCTCAGATGATCTCGATCCAGGTTCGCCCTCGTCTCTCCGCCCTCGTCATCAGCGGTGCCCTTCTTTTTTCGGGCGTCTCGGTTACTCAGGCCGCCAACGCGGCGGACGGAGCCCTGCTGGAAACCACCGTGGACGTGCCGCGTGAGCACGCGGTGAACGTCGATCTGACGTTTCAGCAGGCGACCATCACCACCGTGGAAACGCACAACGATCCCAAGTCGGACGACGTCAAGGAAGCCCGCGAAAAGGATCCGACCGATCACACAATGATGCTGATCCGGTTCCGCTACAAGAACGCGGACTACACCAAGCACAAGGTGAAGCTCCGCGTCGTGTTCCTGGACGAGGCAGGCGCCGTGGTCGGTGACGCCGGCCGCACCGGCACCCTGGACGCCGGCAAGATGGACGACACGATCACGTTCCCGATGCGTGTGAAGACGCTCGACTGGCCTCGCGCGACGAAGCTGAAGGTCATCGCCTCGTTCCTGAAGTAGACCGACGCAAAAGGGGGCGACTGGCAACGGAGACCCGGCCCCCCTATACTCCGCCGTTCGCTCCGGGCGACTCCGCCCCGTCAGGCTCTCGATGTCCCAGCGCGGTGAGGTGCTGGAGCGGTTGATCAGGCCGGTCTCGAAAACCGGTTTACCCGAGAGGGTAACGTGGGTTCGAATCCCACCCTCACCG
>JBDSFL010000207.1:0-10618 GCA_039919545.1 Thermoanaerobaculia bacterium
TTCACGAGGAGCCGACCATCGCCGGAGATGTCCCGCACGAGGAGCGTTCCCTTGCGGGCGTTCAGGAGCGAGACGGATTTCATCAGGATGTCGTCCGCGAGTGATTCCATGTCGAGGGTGCCGGCGATCGAGAGCCCGACGTCATACAGGCTCTCGAGCTCCCAGACGCGGATCTTCAGCTCGAAATCGGCGCCCCGCATCTTCTCGGCCATCCGGTTCTTGGACAGCAGGGCCGCCGCGTGCGCGGCGACCGACGCGAAGCCGATCGGGTCGAGGGGCGGCCCGTCGAGAATGGCGATCAGGAGGAGCTCCTCGCCGGCCGTGAGCGGGATGGCCCGCGGGTCGATGCAGGGCGGCTCCTCGAAGAGCGACGCGGTGAGACGAGGCGGCAGCCTCGCGTCCACGCGGCCCGGCTCGGAGAGGGCTTCGGTCAGAATCGCGGCGGCACGAGGCCGCGCGGCCTGGCCCACGAACGCCACCCGCGCGGGATGCGCCGGATCGACCACGATTCCGCGCGACACCCCGGCCCCTTGCAGCAGCGCTTCGAGGAACTCTTCGAGGAGGCGGACCGGTCCGGCGGCCGAGCCATCGATCGAGGCGAGCCTGGCATGGGCGCCCAGGATGTCGGCGCCCATGGCTGCCGAGCTACTCCGACTCGCCGCGAAGCCAGGCCAAAGCGGGCTCGGAGGACGGGAAGATTCGCGCATACTGGGCGAGCCCCATGATCTGAAAAGTCTTCTCGATGGTGGGCGTCAACCGGCAGAACGCGAGGCGCCCCCCCTGGTCGAGCACCTTCTCCAGGATCTCGATGAGAATCGAGATCCCGATGGAATTGACGATCTTGGTCTTCTCGAGGTCGAGGAGAAGCCGGCTCACCCCTCCGCCGAGGAGTGCGTACGCTTCCTTGGCGATCTCTTCGCCGCCGGAATTGTTGATGTAACCGTCGGTCTTCAGGATCGCCACGGCCCCGTCGGGACGCTCCACAGACACCTTCAAGCTCTCGCTCATCACGTTCCTTTTTGTATCGTCTGATCCGCTACCGGTATTTTCGCATCACGATCTTCGTTCCATGCGTTCCGCTCTCGATGCGCACGTCGTCGATCAGGCTCTCGATGATCTTGATTCCCCAGCCCCGCTTCCGGCTCGCTTTGAGCTTCGCGGAGATGTCGGGCGCGGTCAACTTCGCGGGATCGAAACCCCGGCCGTTGTCCGTGACGCCCACCTCGAGATAGGCCCGGCCATTGCCCTGCTCGGTGATGAACTCGATCTCGACACGGTGGTCCGGGGTGGCGCTGTGCTCGAACGCGTTGATGCACGATTCCACCACCGCCATCTTGATCTCGTCGATCTTGTCCCGCTCCATCGACATGAGCTCCCCCAGAGCCGAGACGAGAGCGGTCGCCACGATCTCCATTTCCGGAGCGACCGGTATCGTCAGGTGGACTTCGCGCCGCTCGAGAGAGGACATCGGCTGTGGTTGCCTTTCTTTACAGCGTGAGGAGAGCGCGAAAGAGGGTGAGAACGAACGAGGGAATCTTATCCGACACGCCCGCGGCCGCGAAGAGCGCCGCTTCAGCGACGACGATCGTCGCAAGCGCCGCGGTCAGGCTCTGCTGGCTGAGGTCGGAAAGAAGGCCACGCGCGGGGATGCTGCTGGCTCTCGAGAGGCCCGATCGACCGTATTCCGTAACGACCCGGTCTTCTGAAATCGCCAACTGCTTCCTCCCGCGCCATCCGCTCGTTCCGATAGCAGATAGCAAGGGATGAGCCAGACCGGGAAGACGCCTCTGGAATGCGTCCTAACCTTTTCGTTATCAGTAATTTGCGAACCGAAACTCGGTCGATTTCGGCAAGTGAGACACTGAGACATTTCGGCGCATCGCCACAAAGGACAATCCGATATTAACGTCCCAAGTGTCTTACCCAGAAATACTTAACTGTCTCGAGATAATTTGTCACGGTGTGACATCATTGCACACCCTTCCGATAGAGGGTCCGGCGATTGATTCCGAGGATCTTGGCCGCGCGGCTCTTGTTCCCTTCCACGGAGGCCAGCACGCGCCTGATGTGATCCTTTTCGATGGAGCTCAGATTCTGTTCTCCTCCGGGACGCCCGTCCGTCTCGGCAGCTCCCATCTGGAGATCCGCCGCCTCGATGAGATCCCCGGGCACGAGCGCCGCGGCCCCCTCGAGCAGGTTCTCCAGCTCACGGATGTTGCCCGGGAACGGATGGCTCAGGAGCGCAGCCACCGCGTCTCGCGAGAGCGCGATGGGGCTGCGCCCCTCGCGGGTGGCGATGCGGGCCAGGAAGTGCCCCGCCAAGCGCGGGATGTCCTCACGCCTTTGCCGGAGCGGCGGCATCACGATCTCGACGACACGCAGGCGGTAATAGAGATCTTCGCGGAAGCGACGGCGCCGGATCTCTTCGGCGAGGTCGGCGTGCGTGGCGGCGACCAGGCGGACGTCCACGGGAATCCGCGCCCGGCCGCCGAGCCGCTCGATCTCTCTCTCCTGCAGGACGCGCAGCAGCTTGGCCTGGATGGCAAGCGGCGCGTCGGCGATCTCGTCCAGGAACACGGTTCCGCCGTCGGCCAGCTCGAACTTTCCGAGCCGCGCCTCGACGCCCGTGGCCACGCCCCGTTCGATCCCGAACAGCTCGCTCTCGAGGAGCGACTCGGGCACCGCCGCACAGTTCAGCGCCAGAAAAGGCGAGTCGCGGCGCGGCGACCCGGCGTGCAGGAGCTTGGCGACGAGCTCCTTGCCGGTGCCGCTCTCCCCCTGGATCAGCACGCTGACCCGTGAGGCGGCCGCCCGGGCGACGAGATCCTTCACGCGGCGCATCGGCGCCGATTCGCCGATCAGGACGTCGTCGATGCCGAGCGCGCCTTTCAGCGAGCGGTTCTCCTCGCGCAGACGGTCGAGGTCGGTCGACAGCGTCCGGAACTGACGCGAGCCATCGAGCGCCGCGGCGGCCAGAGCCGCCAGCGAGGCGAGGAAGCGGCGATCCTCCTCGTCGAAGGACGTCGATTCCACGCCGCGCGCCTCGCGGTCCACGACCACGAGCACGCCGAAGACGCGTCCTCGCGCCACGAGAGGCACACCCGCCACGCTCCCGGTGCGCTGACCCAGCAGCGTTTCGTTCTCCCGCGCGAGGGGAGCCCGTGCGCGGCAGAGGTCGAGCACGAAGGGATCGGACGCGATCGCCAGGAGATCGAGCGAAGGGAACGAGCCGACCGTGGCGGCCGAGCCGGCGTTGGGGCCCTCCTCGAAGGCCGCGGCGAAGCCGCGCGCGGCGTCGAGCACTCCGACCGCGCGTGCGGCCACCTCCTCGAGCAGGAGATCCTCGTCACGCACCGTGCTCAGCGAGCGGCTGATGTCGTAGAGCGTCTCGAGGCGGAGCACCTTTTTCCGGAGGTCGAAGGCGTCCGCGGCGGGCGACGGGCCGGAACGCGCTTCGATCACCGGGCGGCGGCACCCGGTCGCGGACCCGACGGGGTCTCGGCGACCGGAGGGGGAACCGTGGGCGAGGCGTGGGCGATCACGTCCGGCACGTTCATCCCGAGCCGCGCGATGAGCTGCAGGGCCGGCTCGAACTTCGGATTACGCTTCAGGATCGGCGCGAGCGCCTGCTCGGCCTCCTCGGTCCGGCCGAGCTTCACGAGCGTCTCGGCAAAGGCCATCCGCGTGTACTCCCGATCGGGGAAGTAGTCGAACCCGCCCATCGAGAGCTTCTGGTCCGCGAGAACGCTCTGGAAGCCGGCAATCGCTTCCTCGTCTCTGCCCTCGGCGCACGCGAGCAGCGCCGCGGAAACTCCGAGGTTCTTGGCCCAGTCTTTTTGCTCGAGCGGCTTCATCTTGGCCACGGACTCTTCTAGCGCCTTCCGGCTCTCCCGCGCGGCCTCGAGATGCTTGGTGAGCGTCGCGAAAATACAGCGCCGAAAGGCGAGCCGCGTCTGCCAGATGCGCGACTGCCCATCGGGCCGCTGCCGCCAGCTGGCGTCGAGCTTCTCCGTCTGATCCCAGGCTTCATCGAGCTTCCCGGCCGCCACGAGCGCCGAGGTCTGTGCGATGTTCCACTGGAACCTCATCTGCACGCTCTCGGTCATCTCGGCGGCGCGGCGGAAGTTTTCCGCGGCCGCCAGGAGGTTTCCGCGCCCCACCTGGACGGTCCCCAGGTGCCCCCAAGACGCCGCGAAGTTCGGCTTGATCTCGAGCGCCTTCTTCAGGCTCGCCTCGGCATCATCGTACCGGCCGATGTTGGCGTACAGCTCGCCCAGCGAATCGTACGGATTGGCCTGGTCGGGCGCGAGGTACTGATAGCGCTTGAGGAAGTCTTCCGACTTGGCGAAGTCTCCATTGCCCATCGAGTAATAGCCGAGGTTGTTGTAGGCGATGGCGTAGTTCGGATCGACCGAGAGGAGCTGCTGGTAGACCGCGACGGCCTCGTCCGGCTTCCCCTTCTTCATCAGCATGTCCGCGCGTTCCTTGTACCCGTCGGGATCGGTCGGGAAGCGCCGGATGTAATCGTTCACGTGGCGCTCGCGCGCCTCGATGTCGTTGTCCAGATTGGCCGAGAGGATGTCGATCATCAGCCGCTCGCGCGGCGTGAGCGAATCGGCGTCCTTGCGGGCGGCGGCGATCAGGGCCTTCACGCGATCGTTGTCGGCGCGGTGCTGGAGCAGCTCGAGGTGAATTGCCGCACTGTGGAAGTGCGGGTCGTACTTGAGGGCCTCGGCATAGGCCGAAATGGCTTCGGGCTCGTAGATCTTCTGCTCGTTCTCGCGACCGGCCATGTAGTAGCGATAAGCTTCAGCGGAAGAAGTGGTTACCTCACGACGGGCTCGCAGGAAGAAGGCTCCGGCGGTCCCCGCGGCAGCGAGGAGGACCAGCAAACCGGATACGACGAGCCGCCTCACCATACGAGCCTCCCAACCAAACTATACGCGGGCCGCCGCGGATGGTTTTCCCGTGAGCCGCATCAGCACGAACGTCTGATCGTCGTACTGCTCGGCGCCGAAGGTGAACTGGCGGATGTCCTCCATCAGCTCGTCGGCGATCACCGAAAGCGGCTGGCCGGCATGCCTCGCGAGGGAGGCCTTCAGCCGCTCGTCGCCGTAGACCGACATCTCGGTCGACATCGCCTCGTTCAGTCCGTCCGTGTAGAAGAGCAGCAGGTCGCCCCGGCGCAGGAAGAACGTGGGCGCGTCGTACACCACGTCACGGAGGGCGCCGAGCGGCAGGCGCGCGCGCGGCGCCGGCAGATCCACCGCCTCGTCGGCGCCTTCCCGGAGGAGCAAGGGCATCGGCTGCCCCCCCACCGCGTAGTGAAGCGAGAGGGATCGGGGATCGAAGAGGAAGTAAGACAGCGCCACGAACATCTTTCTCTTGATGTCGTAGACGCGCTTGTTCGATTCCCGGAACACGGTGGCGGGATCGGGGTCGTGCATCGCACGGGCGTAGACGATCTCCTTGGCGGCGACCATCAGCAGGGACGCAGGAATCGATTTTCCCGAGACGTCCCCCAGCACGAGGCCCAGCCGACCCGCCCCCGAGCCGTCCACTTCCAAAAAGTCGTAGAAGTCTCCGCCCACCACGCGGGCGGGGAGGCTGACGCCGAAGAACTCGACCCCTTCGATGTGCGGCAGCTCGCGCGGAAAGAGGCTTCTCTGGATGTCGCGCGCGATCTCGAGGTCGCGCTCCATCTCCGCCCGGCGCGTCAGCTCTTCGTGCAGCGAGGCGGCCTCGAGCCCGAGCGCCCCCTGATTCGCGATGGTGGCGAGATGGTCGAAGTCTTCCCGGTTCAGCTCTTCCTCCGAGCGCTTGGCGCCAACGGCGAGGAGGCCCAGGAGCTTGCCGCGCGTGGCGACCGGGACGAGCGCCCGGATGCCGTCACGCAGCTGCGCCTCGCGGAAGCGGCGCGAGGGTTCGTCCAGGCTCCACACGTCGAGGTCGGAGAGCCGGATCGGGCCGTTCCGCTCGATCATCAATCGCGCGAGGAGCGAACCCACGGGCAGGTGCACGTCGAGGGCGCCGGCACGGTCCGCCGTGTGTTTCGAAAGGGCACCGTCCTCGGCGCGCGGCGTGAGCAGGACGAGCCGTTCCAGCCGCAACAGCTCGGCGGTTTTCGAGGTGAGGAGCTCTTCGATCTTCGAGCGTTCGAGCTGCGAGACGACCGAGCGGCTCATCTCGAGGAGAGCCTGCTGGAAGTCCGCCCGGTCGCGAAAGAAGATCCGGTCGACCACGTTCTGCATCCGGCGGCGCAACGGATCGAACAGCAGCACCACCACGAGCCCGAAGACGAAGGCGAAGAACGGCGACGACGACGAGAAGATCGACGTGGGGGCCGAGAAGAGCGCGTTCCCCGCCACCACCGCCAGCGCGTAGATGCCGGTGACGAAGGTGGTGAGGATGGCGTAGACGATCGACTTGCGGAAGATCACCTGCACGTCGAACAGCCGGAACCGCACGATGGCGTACGCGAAGGTGAGCGGCACCAGCGCCATGGGAACCACGCCCCAGGCCAGGAAGCGATCGGTGCGCAGGAACGACGGGAAGAAGACCGCGAAGAGGACGAAGGGGATCGTGCCCGCGAGGGTGCCGATGAGCAGGAAGAGGATCTGCCGGCGTGTCGCCTGCACCTCGCTGGTCCACCATGAATGCGCCAGCGCCAGCACGCCGAGGATCAGGTAATCGGCGAGCAGCATCCAGTTCGCGCGCGGCGCGCCGAACATGAGCTGCGTGTGCGTGTCTCCCTGCCTCACTCCCGCCATCTGCAGCACGTAGAACGTGGGCGGCAGCGTGTAGAGGATCGTGAAGAGCAGGGGCGAGCCGTTCAGAAATTTCTGGAGCCGGACGAAGGGGCGCGGGGTCGCGGGCCCGCCGGGAATCTGATCCGCGAAATGGAACACCTTTCGCGTGGGGAAGAGCAGAAAGAAGTGCAGGAAGACGGCCGGGAGAAGAAAGAGGGCCAGCGTGCCGGCCACCTGCACGAAATAGTCGATCCAGTAATAGCTGGAGGGGCGCAGCCGGCAGACGAAGAAGAGCATGAAGAGGATGCAGAGGAGATAGAAGACCTGCACGGCCGGGTCGTCGGGACGGCGGGAAACGACAAAAACGCCCAGGGCGAAGAACACGGCGCCGAGGAGCGCGTAATAGAAATAGGAGAGGGAGCCGACCCGGTACGACGTGAGGACGACGGGAATCTCGCGCACGCGCTCGCCTCGGCGCACGAGGTAATCCACGGCCTCGCCCACCTTGTGCCGGCGCAGCTCGGGCGGGGCGTCTATGGGCGATTTGAGCATCCGGTGGCCGATGCCGAGGATCACGTCCCCCGGCCGCAGCCCGGCCTTCTCGCCGGCTCCTCCGGGCACGAGATCACGCACCGTGATCCCCCCCGAACCGTACGGGTCGGGTACGACGCCGTCGTACGCCTTCGGCAGGAACATGTCGACCACGGACATGCCCGCGATGAGGCAGCCGAGAATCCCCGCCAGGAGAACGAGGCGGAGGCGGATCGCCGACGAGGAGTCGGGCGATGCCAGCGATGACGTGAACGACATTCGAAGCGGCAGTATACGAACCGCGTGCCATGCGAGAATCCGCCCCCGTGCCTGCTCGCGAGAAAAAGAACAACCCTGGTCTCTTCATCACGTTCGAGGGGATCGAAGGCTCGGGTAAATCCTCTCAGCTGAGGCGTGCGGCCGAACTGCTGACCGAGCGTGGGATTCCTGTGCTGGCCACCCGGGAGCCCGGAGGCACGCCGCTCGGGACCCAGGTGCGCGCGCTGCTCCTGGACTTCTCGGGCCGGGTCGATCCGGGCGCGGAGCTGCTGTTGATGTTCGCCGATCGGAGGCAGCACCTCGTGGAAGAGATCGAGCCGGCCCTGGCGCGCGGGATCGTCGTGCTCTGCGACCGCTACACCGATGCCTCGCGCGCCTATCAGGGGGCGGGGCGGCGGCTCGGGGTCGACACCGTGGACGATCTCCATCGGCGCTTCTGCGGGCGCGAGCCCGACCGCACCTATCTCTTCGACTGCCCCGTGCCTGTCGCCCTCGCGCGGATCGCCAAGCGCGGAAGTGGCGCGAGAGACCGCATCGAGCGAGAGAACATCGCCTTCCACCGGCGCGTCCGCGCCGCGTACCGCCTGCGTGCCGCGACCGAGCCGAAGCGCTTCCGGGTGCTCGACGGGACGCGCGCCGAGGAGCAGGTTTTCGAGGATCTCGCGCTCGACCTCACCCGGCTCATCGCGCGACATGCGAAGGGGCGGGCCCGATGAGGCCGGATCCCCCGGTCGTGCTCCTGGCCGGGCCGGGTTCGCGCCGCCTCGAGGCGGCCGCCCTGGATCGGGCGCGCGCGATCCTCTGCCGGAAAGGCGCTCTCTGCGACGATGACTGCACCGACTGTCGCCGCACCCGCAAGAAGGAGCACCCCGACCTTCTCGTCGCGGCACCCGAACGCCGCCGGCGCGTGAACCCCCCCGCGTTCGACGAGGCCTCGGAATCGAAGGAAACGACCATTCCGACTGCGCTCGTGCGTGCGGTGGCGGCCGATGCGTTCCGCAACCCCTACGAGGCGCCGCGACGAGCCATCGTCCTGCTCGACGTCGAGCGGACCGAGCCGGCCGCGTTCAGCGCGCTGCTGAAGATCCTCGAAGAGCCGCCCGAGAAGACGAGCTTCCTCCTCACGTCCACGCGGCCCCGTCTGCTTCCCCCGACGATCCTGTCGCGTGTGGCGCTGCAGGCGCTGCCCGGCACCTCGCGCACGGAGACCGCGGCCGCGCTCCAGGCGCGCGGCCTGCAAGCGGAGGAAGCCGAGGCCCGCGCGGCCTTCATCCCGAACGACGCCGACGACGCGGCCGCGCTGGATCTCGCCGGAGCGCGCGACCTGCGCGACGCCATCCTCGAGGCGCTGTCGGGCGTGCTCCTCTCGAACTCGGTGTCGTGGGCCATCGTGCTCGGCACGCTGCTGGCCGCCGAAGATGCGGCCGGCACGATCGAGCGCCTGGGCCTCACCGCGCGCCTGCTGCGCGACGCGGTCGCCGCGCGCGTGGACCCGGCGGGACGCGCCGTCGTACACCGCGAACGCTTCCGCGATCTGGTTCTGCTGCAAGGCGCTGGAAACGCGCGGCTCCTCGATGCCGCGACACGAGCGCTCGAGCTCGCGGCGACGCTGGGTGAATCGCGCCGCAACGCGCGGCTGGCCGTCGAGGCGCTGTCCCTGAAGCTGCTCGAGCGGGCGGCGTGAGGAAGGATTCCGAATGAACGCGATGAAGTCCGTCCGGCAGCTCATCCCCGTGTGGCTTCGCCGGAAAGCGCGCGGCGCCCAGCGCCGGGCCATGAGCCTCGTCGATCCTGAATGGATCGGAGAGCAGACCGAAGAGTCCCTGGGCCAGCAGCTCCTCACTCTCGACTGCGGCCTCGGTCTCTTTCGCCTCGTGCATCTCCTCGATGCGCTTTCCACGGTCGATGGGATCAAGAGCATCGTTTCGGTGGGAAGCGGTGGGGGGCACCACGAGGCCTACCTCGCGCTCAAGCACCCCGAGCTGCAGGTGACCGGCGTCGATCTGCGCGTCCCCGATGTGCAGCTGAAGCTACCGAATCTGCGCTTCCTGCAAGGGAACCTGCTCGACCCGGCCTTCACTGCGACGATTCCGCAGGCTGACTTCGTGTATTCCATCGAGTGCTTCGAGCACATCGAGGAGGATCGTCTCGTGTTCGCCACTGCCGCCGCGCTGGTGAGGCCCGGAGGCTTCTTGTATGTCGAGGTTCCCTTCGCGAGCGCCGCGGAGCAGGCGGATCCGGAGCTCTGCCGCCGCGAACGGGAGTCCTTCGAGCACGTCCGGCCCGGCTATTCGGCTCGGCAGCTCGAGGATCTTGCTCGCTCGAACGGTCTCAGCGTTCGCAAGGTGGCCGGCGCATTCTGGTTTCCCATTCAGCCCTCGGTCTGGAGCGCCTACATGCAGTTCGGGGCCGCGGCGCTCGCCCCCCACTGGCGCGCCTACTTCGAGTTCGCCCGCTTCGATCTACGCCAGGGCATTCCGGCGAACCGGACCGAAGCGACCGCCATCAAGATTCTCGCTGCCCGGGGGCGCTGAGCGAGGTCCCAGGCCGCACAGCGCCTCGACCCACGAAGGCGCCGCTCGAGTCAGCGTGCGGGTCGCCATCAACTCGTGATTCGCCCGGCGTCCCATCGCCTCTCGAAGAGGTCTGTTCTCGATCAGCTCCACCAGCCCGTCGCGCCAGCTTCGGGCGTCCCCCGCGAGAAAACCTGTCTCTCCGTGCTTCACGGTGTCGCGGTAGGCCGCCGAGTCGCTGAAGACTCCCGGCACACCGAGCGCACCGTAGTCGAGGTACTTGATGTCCGACTTGCAGCGCGTGAAAGCGTTGTCGACCAGCGGGGCGATGGCGATGTCCCACTGCAGAGTCTTTCGCATCCACTCGTGGAAAAGGGGATAGAACGACGCATCGCGCGGATCCTGGAAGGAGAGCGGAAGCCCCTGGAACTGCTTGGCCACGTCGTGCCCCTGCGCGACCCCGACGAGCTCGAGCGTGACGCGCCCGCGATACCGCGCCAGCACCTCACGCAGCGGCGCCAGCACCATCATCAGATCCTCGTCGTG
>JBDSFL010000210.1:0-4840 GCA_039919545.1 Thermoanaerobaculia bacterium
CTCGGGACCCCTCTGTCGCAGACGATCGTGCCCGAACGCTACCGGGCGATGCACGAACGGGGAATGAAGAGGTTTCTCGGTTCGGGTGGCGCCTCCTTCCTGAACCGGCGCATCGAGATCAAAGCCCGCCGAAAAGACGGCTCGGAGATCGACGTCGAGCTCGCGATCTCGCCGATGCGGCGAGGCGACGTGTTCGAGTTCAGCGCCTTCATCCGTGACATCACCGATCGAAAACGGCACGAAACGCTGCTCGACACCCAGGCGGGAATCACGCGGATCCTGGCCGAGTCGGGCACGTTCACGGAAGCGCTTCCCCGGCTGCTTTCCGTCATCTGCGAGGGGCTCGACTGGGACACCGGCTCGCACTGGTCCGTGGATGCCGATGCTCAGGTCCTCACGCTGGCGCATTTTTTTTCGCGCAAGCGTGAGCTGGCCCACCTGGAATCGCGCGTCGGCGAGGCAACCACGTCCCGCGGAGACGGCTTCGCGGGCCGCGTGTGGGCGACCGGTCAACCGCTCTGGATCGAGGACGTGAGCCCGCAGCCGGGCGAAGCCGCGGCCCCGGCGGGCGGCGACGGCTCGGGCGCTGTGCTCGCGTTTCCGATCCTGGTCTCGGGAGACGTGACGGGAGTGCTCGAGTTCACGGCCCGCGAGGCCCGGCCGCTCGATCCCGGCATGCTCGGCACCCTCGCCGATCTCGGGGGGCGCATCGGACAGTTCATCATGCGCGAGCAGGCGGTGGACGGTCTGCGCCGCCTGGTCAAGGCGGTCGAGACGATCCAGCTCGGCGTCATCATCGCCGAGATGTCGGGGCGCATCCTCTACTGCAACTCGGCGATGGCCGAGATGCACGGCTACGCCGTCGACGAGCTGCTCGGGCAGCACCAGAGCCTGTTCTCGGCGAACGAGCGGCGGGCCACGCCGCGCCCCCTCCCGACCACGCTCGAGATCCGGAGCTGGCGCCGCGAACGCGTCAGCAAGCGCAAGGACGGCTCGACCATCCCGGTCCAGCTCACCTCGGACATCGTCTGCAACAGCGCGGGCGTACCGATCGGCAGCGTCACCTGCTGCGAGGAGATCTCCGACCGAAGGAGGGCCGAGGAGGCCCTGCGCGCCTCCGAGATGCGGTACCGGCTCCTGTTCGAGAGGAATCTCGCGGGCGTCTACCGCGTTTCGACGGACGGCCGTGTGCTCGAGTGCAACGAATCCTTCTGGCGCATCCTCGGCTATGCCTCACGCGAGGAGCTGATGGGCGACAACGCGGTCGAGCACTATTTCGACCCGGCCGACCGCGAGCTCGTGCTCTCGCGGCTCAAGTCGCAAGGCACTCTGACGAACCACGAGCTGAGGCTCAGGCGGCGCGACGGCGGCGTGCTCTGGGTGCTCGAGAACGAGACTCTGCTGCGCGGAGCGCCCGGCGAGCCGGACCTCATCGAAGGGACGCTCATCGACATCACCGATCGCAAGCGGGCCGAGGAGCAGATCGAGTTCCACGCCTTCCACGACGCGCTCACCGGGCTGCCGAACCGCGTCCTCCTGAAAGATCGCCTCCGGCTCGCGCTCTTCCACGCGCATCGCGAGAAGCGGATCCTCGCCGTCATGTTCCTCGACCTGGACCACTTCAAGGTGATCAACGACACGCTCGGGCACTCGGCCGGCGATCTCCTGCTCCAGAGCGTGGCCGAGCGCCTCCAGGCCTGCGTGCGCGAGGACGACACCGTGGCCCGGCTCGGCGGCGACGAGTTCGTCCTGCTGCTGCCGAACATCCGCGGCGTCGAGGACGCGGCCCGGCTGGCCGAGTCGATCCTGGCGACCCTTCAGCAGCCTTTTCAGATCGCCGCGCAGGAGCTCTACGTCTCGGCCAGCATCGGCATCGGGATCTTTCCCAATGACGGGAACGACGTGGAGACGCTCTTCAAGAACGCCGATGCCGCGATGTACCGTGCCAAGGAGCTAGGGCGCAATGGCTACCACCTCTCGACGCCGCACATCGAGCGGATCGCCAAAGACCGTCTCGCCCTCGAGACCCGGCTGCACAAGGTGCTCGCCAACCAGGAGCTGATCGTCCACTACCAGCCGCAGATCGAGATCCAGAGCGGCCGTATCGTCGGCATGGAGGCGCTGCTGCGCTGGCAGCATCCGGAGCGCGGGCTCATCCTCCCGGGAGAATTCATCTCCGTCGCCGAGGAGATCGGCATGATCCTGCCGATCGGCGAATGGGTGCTGCGCACCGCGTGCGAGCGGGCGCGCTCCTGGCAGGTTCGCGGCGAGGGACCCACCCGCGTGGCCGTGAACCTCTCGGTCCGGCAGTTCCGGCAGGGCGGGCTGCTGAAGACCGTGGAGAGCGTGCTCGCGGAAACCGGGCTCTCCCCCGAGCTGCTCGAGCTGGAGATCACCGAGAGCATCGCCATGCAGAACTTCGAGATCACGGTGCCCATCCTGCGGAGGCTCTCGGACATGGGAGTCGCGATCACGATCGACGACTTCGGCACCGGCTACTCATCGCTGAGCTACCTCAAGCTGCTTCCAATCCATCGCCTCAAGATCGACCAGTCGTTCATCGCGGGCATCGGCCAGGCCGAACGCGACGTCGCCATCGTGCGCGCGATCATCGGCATGGCCCACAGCCTCGGGCTGCGCGTCATCGCCGAAGGAGTGGAGACGCGGGAGCAGCTCTCCATCCTTCGCGCGCTGGAGTGCGATGAGTTCCAGGGCTATCTGCTGAGCCGCGCCGTTCCGGACGAGGACCTCGAGAGTCTGGTCGAGCAGAACGGCTCCTCGCGCTGGGCAGCCGGTCCCGCGAGCTGAATCTCGCTCAGACGCTCCCGATCGACCGGAAGATCGCGCCGTAGGCGGAGATCACGACGTACGCGATGTAGAGCGCCACCAGCAGGTAGATCGCGAACGGCACGAGCACGAGGATGGCCTTGATGGCGCGATCGGCCTCCTCCTCGTAGAGGCGGGCCATCCGTTCCAGCGCGCCGTCCAGCTCCCCGGTGCGTTCTCCCACGTCCACGGCGTTCACGAGGTCGCGCGGGAACACACCGCAAGCGCGCAGACCCTCGCTCATGGTTCCTCCGCGCCGGAGCACGTCGGCCAGCGGGGCGCAGCGCGATTCCAGGTGCTGGTTGCCGAGGGCACGCACGGCCAGGCGCACGCTTCGACGCAGCTCCACACCGGCTCCGTAGAGGGTGGCGAGACTGTCGCTGAAGCGCGCCAGCGCAAGCTTCTCGAGGCTGGGCCCCAGCACGGGAAGCCCCAGCTGGAAGCGGTCGAAAGGCCGTGGCGAGAAGCGCCGCACGAGAGCCGAGCCCAGGACGGCGAGCCCGAGGCACGCCAGGAACGGCAACGCGGTCGCGAACACGCTCTTCAGGTAGGCCGAGAAGGAAACCGTCACCCAGACGAAGAGCTTGGGCAGGAGCAGGGCGGCGACGAAGAGCCCGGCCGGATAGGCCAGCGCCAGGAGAAAGCGACGCCGCTCACCATGCTCTTTTTCGCTACGGTCTGCCAGGCGGAGCAGGTTTCGATCGAGCTGTCCGTTCTCCTCGCCCACCGTGACGAGCGCCGTATGAAGCTCGGGAAACACGGCCGGATGTGCCGCCATCGCAGGACCCAGGGGATTTCCTCCACGCACGCGCCGTTCGACCTCGGCGGCGGCCTTCTTCAGCCGCTCGTTCTCGCAGCCGGTTGCCGCGAGACGGAGGCCGTCCGCGAGCGGGATTCCGGCCTTGTAGGCCATTCCGGCTTGCCGGTAGAACAGCGAAAGCGCGCGGAGCACGAACCCTTATACGACGCGGGGTCTCTGGTGTGCTCTCCGCGAGGGACGCCTTCCTGGCCGAACCGCTTTCAGCCCTGCTTGGCTTCCAGCTCGGCCCAGCGCGCGTAGAGGCGTGCCGCTTCGGCCCGCGCCATCTCCAGCTCGGCGCTGCGCAGCTGCAGCGCGGTGGGGTTCGACGCGATCTTCGGATCGTCGAGCGCGCGGCTGGCCAGCTCGATGCGCGCGTCCGCCTGCAGGATCTGCGCTTCCATCCCGTCCAGCTCGCGCTGCTCGAGGTAGCCCAGCTTCTTCTTCGCCGGCGCGGGTACCGCGTTCCTCTTGGCGGCCGTGGCCGCGGCGGCGCGTGTGGGCTTCCCCTGGTTCGCCTCCCACTGCGCGTAGTCGGCGAAGTATTCGCCGTGGCCTTCGCCGTCGAGGGCCAGGATGCGCGTGGAGACGCGGTCGATGAGGTAGCGGTCGTGCGTGACGAGCACCAGCGCGCCGGGGAAATCGATCAGGCTCTCCTCGAGCACCTCGAGCGTCGGGATGTCGAGGTCGTTCGTCGGCTCGTCCAGCAGCAGGAGGTCGGCCGGCTGGAGCATGAGCTGGGCGATGAGGATGCGGGCCTGCTCGCCGCCGGAAAGAGCGGACACGGGTGTGTCCAGCTGCTCGCCGCGGAAGAGGAAGCGCTTGGCCCAGCCGCTCACGTGCTGCGCGCGGTCGCGATAGACGACCGTGTCGCCCTCGGGCGCCAGCGCGCGCCTCAACGACAGGGTCTTGTCCAGCGTCTCGCGGTTCTGGTTGAAGCGCACGACGCGCAGACGGTCGGCACGCTCGATCGTGCCGCGGTCGGGCGCGAGCACGCCCTCGAGGAGGTTCAGGAGCGTCGTCTTGCCGCTGCCGTTCGGGCCCAGCAAGCCGAGCCGCAATCCGGGGGTGAGCAGCAGATCGAGCTGATCGACGATTTTCCGCTCGCCGAAGGACTTGCCGACCCCCTTGGCGGTGACGAGCCGCTTGGTCTTTCGATCCGTCGCGGTGAAGTCGATCCCGGCCGACGCGGTGCGAGCGCGCTCGCGCCCTTCG
>JBDSFL010000216.1:0-5136 GCA_039919545.1 Thermoanaerobaculia bacterium
CAGGCGCTCGCGGGCGAGGAATGCCGGCCATGAAATTCGACACGGCCCTCGTCCATTTCGACGCGGCGCCCGGCGATCCCCATCGGCCGGTCTCCACCCCCATCTCCCAGACGGCGACTTTCGCTCAGGAAACGGCGCTCGAGCTCGGCCCCTACGACTATTCGCGCAGCGGAAATCCGACCCGCGGCGTGCTCGAGCGTCAGCTGGCGGTGCTGGAGAACGGCACGCGCGGTTTCGCCTTCGCGAGCGGCATGTCCGCCCTCACCGCCGTGCTCCGCCTGGTCCCGGCCGGCGGGCATGTGGTCGCCGGCGACGACCTGTACGGCGGCACCTGCCGCCTGCTGACGACCGTGCTCGCCCGCCACGGCGTGAGCGTCACGTACGCGGATCTGTCCCATGCCGGCACGCTCGACCGCGCGCTCACGAGCGATACCGCGCTCGTGCTCTTCGAGACGCCCACCAACCCGCTCGAACGGATCATCGACATTCGCGCCGTCGCCGAGCGCGCTCACGCACGGGGCGTGCGCGTGGCGGTGGACAACACGCTGCTCTCGCCCTGTCTCCAGCGCCCGCTGGAGCGCGGCGCCGACGTCGTGATCCATTCGGCCACCAAGGCCCTCTCGGGGCACAGCGATCTGATGGCCGGGGCGGTCATCGTGCGCGACGCGCGGCTCGCGGACGAGATCGCGTTCCTGCAGAACGCAGAGGGCACAGCGCTCGGGCCCTTCGAGTCGTGGCTGCTCCTGCGCGGCATGAAGACGCTCTCTCTCCGCATCGAGCGACAGGAAGCGAACGCGCGCAAGGTCGCGGCTTATCTCGCCACCCAGCCGCTGGTGACGCGCATCCATCGGGCGGGGCTTTCCGGCTCACGCGGCGCGGCCGTGCATGCGCAGCAGGCGAGCGGCTCCGGCGGCGTCCTCTCGTTCGAGACGGGCTCCGTGGAAATCTCGCGTTTGGTGGCCGAGCGGACACGGCTCTTCACGATCGCGGTGAGCTTCTCGGGCGTGGGCTCGTCCATCAGCCTTCCGTGCCGGATGTCTCACGCCAGCGTCCCGCCGTCCGTGAAGCGGGCCGGGCGGCTGCCGGAGGATCTGGTCCGCCTGTCGGTCGGGATCGAGGACGCCGAGGACCTGATCGCGGATCTCGCAGCGGCCTTCGAAGCCGCAGCCTCGGAGGCTCCCCGCTCCCGCGAGAGCGTGGGAAAGGAGGCCTTTCGCGGATAGGTGGCGAGGAGGCGGGCGAGAGGTAGGCACCGGAACCGCGGCACCGGAATCGCGGCATCGGAATCGCGGCATCGGAATCGCATTTCGCTTCGCATGATCGAATCGGAACCGCGACCCGAGTCTCCCGCCCCGACCCCGCCTCGTCCCGAGCAGCCGGATCCGGTGCCCGCCGGGCCAGAATTTCCCGCTCCGAAACCGATCGAGCCGGAGGAACCGCGCCGCAACGACATCCCCGGCCCCGAAGCCCCGGCGCCGGTGCCGAACGTACCGTCCTAGCCCTGAGGTTCAGTCGGAATCTGGAAGGGGCGCGGGAAGGATCACGGGCTCGCTTCGCACCGGCCGGTCGAGCCCTTTCCAGAGCAGCACGAGCAGCCCGCACGCCAGTACGGCGGCGCCGTTCACGACCCAGATCGCCACTCCGCTCCGCACGAGCTCGAAACCCCCACGCGCGCAGGTGAGCAGGACCGCCGTGAAGAGGTAGGCACGCGCGTCGTCCTTCAGGAGCGCTGCGATCGCCACGAGAAAGGCGAACGCGACGAGAGCCGATGCGAGCGTGGGCGCCAGAATCTCGGACAGGGTGTGAGCGGAGATCGGCGCGAAGAGGCCCACGAGGGCGAACGCGGTCACCGCCCGCATCCCCGCCTTGGCGAGAAAATCGCGCAGGAGCAGCGTGGCGAGCGCGGCGCCGGCACCCAGCATGAGCGCGAGCTTCACGGCCGAGTCGAGCAGGTCGACGGCGGGAGCCAGCGTGTTGATGGCAGGCGGCGCCGGGAAGCCCCCGAAACCCAGCTCCTGCGGCCAGAACACAGCGAGGTTTCCGGAGAGCGATCGCGCGGCGAACACCAGCAGCACCGCGACGACCGCGGCGAGCACCGCTCGCGGTCCGGAGCTCGCGCGCGGGCGAAACGCCGCCCAGACCGGCTCGCGCACGGCGGAGATCAGCGCGAGCGCCACGAAGGCGAGCCCGAACGAGACGATGAGGCCGAGAAGCACGCCCACGCCGATGAACACGGAGAAGATCTGCAGCGAGAACTCGGAACGGAAGGTCTGCAGCATGAGGGGGACGGACACGATCTGCTTCAGCAGAGCCGGAATGGTGAGGAGCGCGGCGGGCCGCAGCAGACGGCGCCAGCGAATGGTCCCGCGGCGCGCCAGGCGCACGAACTCGACGAGAAAGAATCCGAGCAACGTGCCCAGGCCGAGCACCTTCCAGCCGATGGCGACGTAGGTGGCCGGCGTGGACCGGTCGCGAGCGCGCACCCAGGCTTCGGGCAGCTTGAGAGCGGTGGCCAGGAGCGCGGGCTTGTTTCCCACGAGCTCCACCACCACGCGTCGCGGGGCGGTGCCCGCCAGCTGCCGCGTCGACTCGAACACGATGCGGTGATCGCGGCGAGCCTTGCGCGTCTGCGCATTCGACGAGACGACCTTCATGTCGGCGGGATCGATGCCGAAGCTCGTCAGCAGCTCCGCGGCCTGCGTGCGCGCCGCAGGGTCTTCGGGGCTGGCTCCGGCCTCGGCCTCCGGAAACGTACGCCGGAATCCGACGATTTTCCCGGAAGCGCCGTCGAGGACGATCCAGGCTCCGTGCGGATCGAGCGGCCTCATGTAACGCACCTGCCAGACGGGTCCCGGAAGGATTCTCGTCGCCCACTGCTGGAGCAGGGGAACGCCGCCCGTCTGGAGCAGCCACCGTTCGACATCGTCGGACCAGTCGTAAGGAATCAGATCGGCCCCCGTGTCACCAGCTTCCAGCAGCCCCGGCAGAGCCGAGCGCGCCATAGCCACGGCGAGGAACTGAGCAGGATCGTCTCCTTGAGACTTCAGGAAGGCATCCGCGAGACGGCGCGCCTCCCAGCGATCGATCCGGAACGCCCCCTTCCCATCCTTCGGGTCCAGATCGACCGACGGCAGGATCAGGCGTGAGACACCGATGACGAGAAGGGCCGCCGCGCCGCAGATCAAAACGACGCGGCGCGCGAGCGGACGCGGTGCGACGAAGGCAGCTTCGGAGGCCGCTTCCGGGGTGACGATCGGAGGGGCCGAGCCAACCGCCTCGTTGCGCACCTCGACGTCTCCCTCGAAACCGCCGTTCTTCACGTAGAGGACGAGCGAGATGACGACGGGCACGAGAAGCAGCAGCGCCGCCGCGAGCCCGGAAGCCACGAAATAGGAATTGGAGGAGCGGATCAGGATCAGCGCCGTGTAAAGCGCGTCGATCGTGAAATGCCAGACGAGCACCGGGAGAATGCCCACCCGCACGAAGGCGATACCGATGACCACGCCCGCCAGACCCACCTCGAGGCCCCGGATGAAGAAAGGCTGGTTCGGATACGTGCTGTGAGCGAAGCCCCAGATGAACGCGGGAATCGCCACCGCAGCCCACGTCGGCAGGAAGCGCTGCACGAACGGGATCGAGAACATGCGAGAGGAGAACTCCTCGGTGGTGGCGGGCATGAAGCCCATGACGAGCACTGCGAGCCACGGGAACGAGGTGCCGAGCAGATTCGAGTACGGGATGTCGGCGGGAGACCACGCGCCGAGCTTTTCCGAGAGCAGGTAGAACACGATCTGGTACGTGATGAAGCCGGCCGTGAACGCGTAGCCCAGCAGCACGCCCCGGAAGAACGTCTTCGAGCGGATGCCGCGCCGCGAGAAGATGCGCCCCAGCGCGGGAAGCTTCGGATACGTCTCGCGATAAAGCGGCTCGCCGGCGGCCACGAGCATCGCGATGGAAACCGCCAGCAGGAAGGCTCCTCCGATCGAGCCGAGGATCGCCTTGGCGAGGAACCCTCCCCAAGCCTCGGAGGTTTCGTAGTCGAAAAGGCTGATCGGCAGCTCGTTCAGCGAGCTCAGGAGCTGCAGCGCCCCTCCGATGGCGCCGAAGCTGATGGCCCAGCGCCACCGCACGTCGTGGCGGCGCACGCGCTCGACGAAGACCGCGAGGATGGCCACGAACGTCAGGAAAAGGAAGAACGTCGCGATGGTGCCGGCCGCTTCGTTCTTGGATCTCAGGGTCTTGTATTCTTTTCGCCACGTCTCCGGAACCTCCAGATAGAGCGACGAACGGCCCGCACGGTCTCCCTGCACATCGACGAGGTAGCGGAGCGCCGCGTCGCCGAAGCGAATCGTGCTCGACTCCCAGATGAACGAGCGGTCCACGCGATTCGGACGCTTCTCGAGCGTGGTCTCGACGAACTTGAGCGAAGACGCTTCGAGCCCGCGTGTCTCACGCAGCGTTGCTTCAGCCGTCCGGCGGGCCGCAGCCTCGCCTGGGTCGGGCGCCGCCTCCGTCTCGGGGAGGAGCCGGCGGAATGCGAGCAGCTGGCCCGTCGGTGAGACGAACGCGCGGTACTCGAGCTTCTGCAGGGGCTTCACCCAGCGGAAGGACCACCGCCAGATCGGGACGTCCGTCGAATAAAGCGGCGCCGCCTTGGCCAGGCCGAGCGTCCGTTCGAGAAAGGTCTTCGCCTCGTCGTCGTGGTCGAACGAGCCCAGCGGCCTGAACCCTTTCAGGTCGAAGCCGCGCGCCGTGAGCGCACGCTCGGCGATGACGCGGGCTTGCTCGCGCGTGACCTTGAAGTCGATGGACGCCTCGGGGAAAGCCCGCGCGAAGCCGAAGTGAAATGCGATGGCGCCGAGGAGGATCGCGAGCAGGCACCAGGAGACGAAGCGGAAGTCGCTCCGGTCGAACCGGACTCGCCCGGGCGCCGGCGATTGCTCTGCGCTCACCGGCAGCATCTTAACGGGAGCGGTTCCCGTCCCGTCTCTCAGGCCTCGTCGTCGAGGGCGAATCCGGAGAGGAGCCCGTGCTCCAGCCAGTTCCCGAGCAGCTCGGCCGCACGCGCGGCGGCGGCCTCCACGTCGTCGTCGGTCGCCAGCGCCTCGCAGATCTCGCCGAAGGGCTCTCCCGCGA
>JBDSFL010000232.1:0-8580 GCA_039919545.1 Thermoanaerobaculia bacterium
CCAGCGGTACAAGGAGCTCCAGGACATCATCGCGATCCTCGGGATGGACGAGCTCTCCGAGGACGACCGCATCCTCGTGGCGCGCGCCCGCAAGATCGAGCGCTTCCTCTCGCAGCCCTTCTTCGTCGCCGCGCAGTTCACGGGCCTCGAGGGGCGCTACGTGAAGGTGGCCGACACGATCCGCTCCTTCAAGGAGATCGTGGAGGGCAAGCACGACGAGGTGCCCGAGCAGGCGTTCTACCTGATGGGGACCATCGACGAGGTC
The DNA here is from genome assembly GCA_039919545.1 of Thermoanaerobaculia bacterium. Taxonomy (GTDB): domain Bacteria; phylum Acidobacteriota; class Thermoanaerobaculia; order UBA5066; family UBA5066; genus JBDSFL01. The sequence continues at coordinate 266 of JBDSFL010000232.1, forward strand.
CGCGAGCGCTTCGAGAAGATGAAGAAGGCCGGCGAGGTCTGATCCCGTGGACGGCAAGCTCACACTCACCCTGGTGACTCCCGAGCATGCCGTGCTCGAGAAGGTCTCGTGCACGGAGGTGAATCTTCCGGCGCTGGACGGTCAGATCGGGATCCTGCCTGGGCACACGCCCCTCATCACGCTCCTGGGCATCGGCACGGTGACCTACCGCGACGGCGGCAAGAAGACGTCCGTCGCGGTGCGCGACGGCTTCGCCGAGATCGTGGCCGACGTGGTGCGCGTGCTGGCCGATCGGGCCGCCACGCGCGAGACCATCGACGCGGCGGCCGTCACGCGGGAGAAGGACGCGGCCGAGAAGAGCCGGCTCGAGGTGGTGGGCGAAGAAGAGCTCGCCGCCGCCTCCGCCGAGGTCGCCTTCGCCGAGGCGCGCCTCCAGGTCGTCGCGGCGACGTAGGTCCGCGGGCGGTTCCGCGTCCCGCGCATCGGATCGGGTCCCGGCCGAACCCCCGGTCATCGACCGGGCGTGCGCGAGAACGCACGCGAGGCACGGCACGCCGAGGGCACGGCACCCGCGATTTCACCTCCTGGAACAAACGATCCCGAATTTTCAAGGCGTGTGCCGGCCCGCCGCGACCAGCCTTGTCGGGGCGCGGAGCTACATCAGGCACAGCCCTTGCGATTACTGGAATTCGGAAGGTTGGCGGTGCCGGAAAGGCCGAATGGACCCGCAAGAGTCTCCGAGGCCCCAAGGAACCGGTTTTCATCTGGAATGCCCAGCCCGCGAGCCAGGTGAAACGTTCAACCTCCCTTCCTCCTACCAGGCGTAGGGCCCCGAAGCGACGGGGCCTTACGTTTTTCTACGCCTCTCGAAATTCGAGTCTCTCTACGCCCTGATTCCATCGCCTGAACGGCACCCGGCGCCAGCCCGTATGATCCGCGCACGTGTCCGCCGTGGGTGAACGAGATCCCTGGTACGCCAGCTGGTTCGGCGAGGAATACCTCGCGCTGTATCCGGAGCGGGACGACCGCGAGGCGCGCCATCAGTCCGCTTTCGCCGGAGAGGTGCTCGAGCCGTATGCCCGGCGCGGGCGCCTGGGCATCCTCGATCTTGCCTGCGGGACGGGGCGCCATGCGGTCGTCCTCGGGCGCGGCCCCCTGGGCACCCTCGGCGTGGTCGGGCTCGATCTGTCGCACCACCTCCTCTCGGAGGCGCGCCGCCGCTCCGGAGCGCTGCGCCCCGGCTATGTGCGCTCCGACATGCGCCGGCTCCCGTTCACTTCGGGCGTCTTCGGTGCGGTCGTGAATTTCTTCACCTCCTTCGGCTACTTCGAGGATCCGGGCGACGATGAAACCGTGGTACGCGAGACCGCGCGCATCCTGGCGCCCGGGGGCGCGTTCCTGTCGGACGTGTTCAACGCCGAACGCGTGATTCGCACGCTGGCCTCGCGCGAAGAAAAGACGATCGCGGGACAGCGGATCTCGATTCAGAGGCGCTACGATCCTGTGACGCGGCGCGTCGAGAAGGACATCGAGATGGGGACGGGAGCGAGTCGACAGAAATTTTATGAGCGCGTGCGCGCCTATACCGAGGGCGAGCTGCGCGCGCTCATCGGGGCCGCTGGGCTCCGCATCCGGGCCGCGTATGGAGACTTCGACGGGGCTCCCTTCGACGTGCACCGCTCGGCGCGGCTGATCCTGCTCGCCGAGAAACCGTCATGAGCGCGGCCTCGCGCGAGTCCGATCCCACGAGCCCTGGCGGCGAGCTGGTGCCGCTGGAGAAGCTCCCGGGAATTCCGGCGCTCGCGTGCGGCCTCGCGACCGGAGCTCCCGACGTGCGCCCCTTCCTGCCCGACGCGCCCACGCTCGAGGTCATCGCGGAGCGCGCCGCCCACGTGCTGCGCGGGTTCGTGCCGCGCACGGACGGGCCCGCGGGCCTCGAGGAGCTGACGCGCGGGCGGCGGGCGGGCATCTTCACGGGGCAGCAGGTGGGCCTCTTCACCGGGCCCGTCCTCACGACGGTGAAGGCCGTCGCGGCAATCCAGCTCGCCCGGGAGCTCACCGAGGCGGGCACCGCGGTCTCCGCCGCGTTCTGGTGCGCCGCCGAGGACCATGACCTCGTCGAGGTGTCCCGGCTCGTCCTGCCCGGCCCGGACGGGCCCCGGGATGTCGGGCCGGATCCCGAGCCGCTCGCGGCCAATCGCGCGCCGGTGGGGGGTCTGCCGATCCCGAGTGAAATCGAGCCCATCCTGCAGGCCGCCGCCGAGCTTCTGGGACAGCCGCCCGAAGGCGAAGCGCTCGAGATGCTGCGCGCCACCGGCGGCCGCACCTTCCGCGACGCGTTCCAGGAGCTGCTCGGCTGGCTGCTGGCCGGCCAGGACCTGGCCCTCGTCGATGCCTCGCGGCGCGAGGACAAGCCCGAGCTCGTCCCCCTCGCCGCCCGGCTTCTTCGCGAGCGCGCGGACGTGAAGCGCCTCCTGACCGAACGCGCAGACGCGCTCGAGGCCGCGGGACATCCGCTCCAGGTGAAGGGCGATGCTCGGGCTCTGCCGCTGTTCGCTCTGGTCGGCGGCGAACGCTTCCTCCTGCGCGAAACGGGGGCGCGGCTCGAGCTGAAGGGCCTCTCCGAGGAAACCTGGGAGGTCGAGGAGGTCATCGCGCGGTTCGAGTCTGGGGAGTGGCTCCCGTCTTTCTCGGCGATGACGAGGCCGCTCGCGGCCTCGCGTCTCTTCCCCGTGGCCGCGACGATTCTCGGTCCGGCCGAGATCGCGTACTGGGCGCAGATGCTCCCGCTCTTCGGCTGGGCCGGCATCGTGCCTCCGGTCATCGTGCCGCGGCCGATGGTGGCGCTCGTGGACCCGGGAACACGGCGCCTGCTCTCGAAGCTGAACCTTTCCGTGGCCGACCTGCTCGGCGGGCCCGAGCCCATCCTGAAGCAGCGCGGGGCCGAGCGGGCCGACGGCGCGCTCGGGAAGATCCAGGAGCTGAGGCAGGCCGCGACCGAGCGGCTGGGGGCGCTCCGCGGCGAGCTGCTCGCGATCGACGCGGCGCTCGCCAAGCCGGTCGACGTGACGAGCGAGAAGATCTCGTTCGCGCTCGACAAGCTCGTCGAAAAAGCCGCCGAGGCTTCGGGACGCGCGGACACGACGCTCGCCGCTCAGCTGCGGCGGCTCGCGGTCGCGCTGGTTCCCGAGGGGCGCCTCGCCGAGCGCGTCTACTCGCCGCTGACCTACCTTCTTCGGCACGGACGTGCCGGTGTGGTGACGCCGCTGCTGACGCACCTGCGCTGGAATCGCGCGGGCCTGCAGGTGATCGACCTGTGACCGCGCGAGGGATCGACGCTGGGGCGATCGACATCCTGGCCGTGGGCGCGCATCCCGACGACGTGGAGCTGGGCTGCGGCGGCGCGTTGATGTCACTGGCCGCGCGCGGCTATCGCTTCGCGATCCTGGATCTCACGCGCGGCGAGGCGGGAACGCGCGGCACGCCCGAGGGGCGCGCGCGCGAAAAAGCCGAGGCCGCGCGGCTGCTGGGAGCGCACGCGCGCGAATCGCTCGACCTCGGCGACGGCAACCTGCGCACCGACCGGGCCGCGGAGCTCGAGGTGATCGAAGTCGTGCGGCGCCTGCGCCCGCGACTCGTCTTCGCCCCTCTCGCCTTCGACCGCCACCCCGATCACCTCCGCACGGCCAGACTCGTGCACGACGCTTCGTTCTACGCCGGGCTCGCCTCGCTGCGCACCGAGCATCCCGCCCACCGGCCGCAGCACATCGTGTCGTACCTCTCGAGCTTCTTTGCGAGCCCGACCTTCCTCATCGACGTCACCAGCGTCTTTGCGCGCAAGCTCGAAGCGCTGAAGGCCTACCGCTCGCAGTTCCACGATCCGGCCTCCACGGAGCCCGAGACGTACATCGCGACGGAGGGTTTTCTCGACGGCGTGACGACGCGAGCCGCGAGCTTCGGCCGCATGGGCGGCGTCAGGTTCGCCGAGGGCTTCGTGTCTGCGCTCCCGCCGCGGCTGGCGGATCCCGTGGCCGCGTTCGAGGGTCTCGAGCCCGGCTATCCCGCCGTCGGAAGGGAACGCGCTTGAATCGGGATCTCTCGTTCGTTTCGTCGCGCGCCGGCGCGCGGATCCCGCTTCGGTGGCATCGGAGTTTTCAAGAAGCCCAGGTGCTTGAAACGCTTCATAGGATCCAAAGATTTCAGCGGCAACGGTGGTCTCGATGAGGATCGGCGTCACCTGCTATCCCACCTTCGGCGGCTCGGGTGTCGTGGCCACCGAGCTGGGGCACGAGCTGGCCAAGCGAGGGCACGAGATCCATTTCATCACCTACGCGATGCCCTCGCGCCTGAATGTCTTCGCCGAGCGCGTCTCCTACCACGAGGTCTCCGTCCCCTCGTATCCGCTCTTCCAGTACGCGCCGTACGACCTGGCGCTCGCGACCCGCATGGGGGACGTGGCGCTGCACGAAGGGCTCGACCTCATCCACGTTCACTACGCGCTGCCGCACGCGATCTCGGCGTACCTGGCGCGCGAGATGCTGCGGCCCCACCGCGTGGCGGTCGTCACCACGCTGCACGGCACCGATATCACCATCGTCGGGCAGGACCGCTCGTACCTTCCCGTCACCCGCTTCGGCATCGAACAGTCGGATGGCGTCACGGCGGTTTCCGATTACCTCAAGCGGGTCACGGACGAGGTCTTCGCGCCGAAGAAAGAGATCGACGTCATCCCGAACTTCATCGATCCACACCGCTGGACGGCCGAGCGCCGCCCGCAAGTGGTGCAGCGCTTCACGCGCGGCTCGCGCCGGATCGTGATGCACGTGTCGAACTTCCGACCGGTGAAGCGTGTGCTGGACGTGGTCGGGATCTTCGATCGCATCCAGAAGCGCGTGCCCGCCACGCTGCTCATGATCGGCGACGGTCCCGACCGCCCCGCCGCCGAGGCGCGCTGCCGCGAGCTGGGCATCGCCGGGAGCGTTTTCTTCCTGGGAAACATCCCAGCGCTCGAGGAGATCATGCCCTCGGCGGACCTGTACCTTCTCCCTTCGGACTCGGAATCCTTCGGCCTCTCGGCGCTGGAGGCCCAGGCCTGCGGCGTGCCCGTGCTGGGCTACGCGGTGGGCGGGCTGCCCGAAGTCGTCACCGCCGAGACGGGTTTCCTCGGCGAGGTCGGCGACCTCGACACGCTGGCCGAGGAAGGAACGGCGCTGCTGCTCGACCCCGAGCGCCACCGAGAGATGTCGCGGGCGGCGCGCCAGCGTGCCGCCGAGCGCTTCAACCCGGAGGTGATGGTGGCCAAGTATCTCGCGGTGTACGAGCGCGTCCTCGCCACGTCCTGAGCCCGAGAACGTTTTTCTCGAACCGTGTGGGCCATGCGAGTGGGTCGTGCGTGTGGTTCGTGCGGAGCGAACAACGACGCCCCTATCCGAACCGGGCGTCGCGCGAGGTTGCCGCCACCTGACTCAGCTCGATCGCCGTGGCCCCGAGTCTTGCCAGCCTTCCGTACTCGCCGCGGAGAGAGGTCGCGAACAGGCCGGGGTCATCCGTCGAGAGCGTGATGCGCACGCCGCGGCGCAGGAGCTCGAGCACGGGATGCCGCACGCCTTCGGCGATCACACCGGTCGCGCCGTTCGAGGCGAGGCAGACGTCCAGCGGGATCCCGCGCGCGGCGAGCCTCTTCACGAGCGACGCATCCTCGATGGCGCGAATGCCGTGCGCGATGCGATCGGGCTTCAGCTGGGACAGCGATTCGGCGACCGATTCCGCTCCCCGCCACTCGCCCGCATGGACCACCGTGCCGAGCCCCATGGCGCGCGCGCGCGCGAAGACTTTCGCGAACGCTCTCGCCGGCAGGGACGCCTCGTCCCCCCCGAGGCCGAACCCCACCACGCGCGACCAGGGCGTGGCGCGATGCGCCTCCAGCACCCTTTCCGCGGCCTCGGGGCCCCATTGGCGCACGGTGTCCAGGAGAACGCGGATGCGCCCGTGGCCCAGGCGCTCGTGATGCGCGAACACCGGCTCGATCGCGTCCACCACCGCGTGCCACGCGAATCCGAGGCGCGCGGCGATGGCGGGTGAGACGTAGACTTCGGCATACGCGGTCCGCTCACGGTAGAGGCGGCGCACGAGGTCGCGGGCCAGCAGGGCATAGTCCGAAGGCGAGGCCAGCAGGCGGCAGACATCGCGGTAGAGGAGAAGGAAGCCCTGAGAACCGTCGAAGCGAAGGCGCGCACGGACGCTCGGAAGATCCGGAAAGAGGGGATCGGGACGCGCGCGCGACAGGCTCACCAGGGTAGACGGGAAGACCGCACCTTCGAGGTGGAGGTGCAGCTCGGCCTTGCGCGAGCGGGGAAAGGCGCGCAGGAATGCCCGCGCACCCGGACCGAGCTGGCTCATGAAGGGGAATGGTATGCGACCCGCTGAGTCGTCTCCGCCCGAGACGAGCCGTTGACCGGAGGCATGCCGTCGCCCGGAGGCACGCTCCCCCCGGAGCGCCTCTGGCTACGGCTGGCGGCGTTCGGCGTTGATCTCCTCCTCCTGTCGGGAGCCCCGCTCCTCCTGGCCACGATCCTGGATTTTGCGACTCTCCTCGTCGTCGCCGAGCCTCCCGCGTGGCTCGCGATCGCGTTCCACGCAGCGCAGCTGATCGCGGTGGGCCTGTTCCTCTGCCGGGACGCAGGCGGGGCGAGCCCAGGCAAGAAGATCGTGGGCCTGTACCTCGTCGGGGGCGATGGGATCCCGAGCGGGCTCCTGGCCTCTCTGGTGCGAAATGCGGCCCTCCTGCTGCCGATCTGGAACGTCGTGGAGCTGTGGGCGGTGCTGCAGGGAAGCGTGCGGCGGCCCGGGGACCGTGTCGCAGGAACCTTCCTGGTGGAGAGTTGAGGCCCGCCTCGGACGCCGTGGGCCGCGGCGCGCCCGAAAGACGCCGGAGAGATCCCCGGGCGGCCGGCGGGAAAACTTTTCGGGACAAACTTACGTTCCAAGGCCTGGAGAGTCCGATGAGCAGCCGTCAAAACGCCCTGTCCCTGAATTTCGCGAAATCCACCAGGCTCCCGCGCCTGGGCGCCCGCAGCATCCTCTCGCTCGCCCTCCTGGCGGGAGCGGCCCATCCCGCCGCCCTCCGCGCCGCCGACGCGACGGAGAGCCGGTTCGAGAAGGCCTACGAGCTCACCGGCGTCACGAAGCTCCGGGTTCAGAACGTGAACGGCCCGGTGCACCTCGAGAGCTGGGATCGCAATTACCTGCGCGTCGTGGCCGTGAAGAAAGTCAAGGGAGGCCGGTCCGAGCAGACCCTGCGCGACACGGAGATCCGGGTGACGAAGGACGGCCCCACGATCACCGTCGAGACCGTGCTGCCCAAGCGGGGCCGCGGGCTCGAGTGGCTCTTCTCGCACGGGGACCATGGCGCGGAGGTCTCCTACGACCTGCTCATGCCGGCTGCGCTCGCCGCCGACATCGAGACCGTGAACGGGCGCGTGACCGCCGAGCGGCACACCGGGGCGTTGAATCTCAACACGGTGAACGGCACCGTCCACGTCGAGAACCATGACGGCCCCGTGAAGGTCAATACCGTCAACGGCTCGGTCGAGGTGCTGTTCGCCGGAGCGCTCCGCCCCGCCGAGCTCGAGACCGTGAACGGGTCGGTCATCGTGGGCTGCACGAAGGATTCCTCGATCCGATACGAGCTCCAGACGGTCAACGGGCGCATCCAGTCCGACTTCGCGAACCTCACCGTCGAAGGGAAGTGGGGGCCCAAGGAGGCCCGCGGCTCGCTGAACGGCGGACGGGACCGGCTGGCCATCGAGACCGTCAATGGCGAGGTGCGTCTGCGCCTCACCGAGCCGGCCGTGGCGCTCAAGGGCCTGGGTCCGCGGCCTTGACGAAATAGCGTAGTTGGGCGGCGGCCTCAGGCTGCCCGCCGCCCAAAGCAAAACGCCTCCTCACGGAGGCGTTTTGCTTTGGAAGAGATGGTGCCCTGGGCCAGACTCGAACTGGCACGGATTGCTCCACACGCCCCTCAAACGTGCGCGTCTACCAATTCCGCCACCAGGGCACGGGGGTTCGCGAGGGAGAGGGATGATAGCGCGGGGGGGCCGCAATGCAACCCCCCTCGGGCGAATCGTCGGGTTCCCGGATCAGTGCGTGGCGGGAGCCGCCGGAGCGGGCGCCACGGGCGCCGGGACGGCGCTGCCGGGGGCGGCCTGCGCCGGAGCCGGACGCGCGCCGGCGGGAGGAGCCGGGACGGCGCCGCTCTTCTTCCCTTCGCGGGCCAGCACCGACGAGCGCGGGCGCGACTGCACCAGGGAGATCAC
>JBDSFL010000279.1:0-5528 GCA_039919545.1 Thermoanaerobaculia bacterium
CGTGTGTCAGAGGCCTATATACCTGGAAGAGAGTCTACCCGATCGCCGCAGAGCCGGCCACGTCGCCCGTTCTGCCCGACTGTCCCATCGCCAGCAAAGTCTGCGCGAAGGCGCGGAAGATCTGGGCGCCGTCCGCGTTCCCCAGCAGCGCGTCGCTGCAGCGCTCGGGATGCGGCATGAGCCCGACCACGTTTCCCTTCACGTTACAGACGCCCGCCACGTTCTCGAGCGAGCCGTTCGGGTTGGCCTCGGCCGTGCGCTCTCCGCTGGCATCCACGTAGCGGAACACCACCTGATCCCTCGCTACCAGCTCCTCGAAGTCCCTTGGGGCGGCCGTCCAGTTCCCTTCGCCGTGCGCGATCGGGACCCGCAGCACCTGGCTTTTCTGCAGCCCCAGGGTGAACGGCGTGCGCTTGGTCTCCACGCGGATGAACACGTCCTTACAGACGAAGCGAAGCCCCGCGTTGCGCAGCATCGCCCCGGGCAGGAGGCCCGCCTCGCACAGGATCTGGAATCCGTTGCAGATGCCCAGCACGGCCCCGCCTTTGGCAGCAAAGGACGCCACGGACTCCATCACGGGTGAGAAACGGGCCATCGCACCGCTGCGGAGGTAATCGCCATAGGAGAACCCGCCCGGGAGGATCACGAGATCGGGATTTCCCAGTTCGCGCTCGTCGTGCCGCACCAGGCGGGCCTCGGCGCCGATCGTCGACTCCACCGCGTGCACGGCGTCGTGATCGCAATTCGAGCCGGGAAAGAGCACGACGCTCACGCGCGGCGTGATCGACGGGAAGGAAGGAACGCTCAAGGAATGACCTCCACCTCGTACTCCTCGACGACCGGGTTCGCGAGCAGCGTCTCGGCCATGCGGAGGCCCGACTCGCGTGCGAGCGCGGGATCACTCTCCTCCACGTCGATCCGGAAGACTTTTCCCGCGCGGACCCGCGTGACCCCCGCATAGCCGAGGCGGTTGAGGGCACCGGCAATCGCCTGACCTTGGGGGTCGAGCACGCCGGACTTTGGCATCACGTGAACGAGAACCTTCATCGGCACTTCTCACTTTCGATGGGTTCCGGCGGGCGATGAGGCCCCCCCGCGCGGCGCCATTCGGTGGGGACATCAGGACGCGCGACCTCGAGCGGGATCGACGACCCCAGGCGGAGCAGGGCGCTGCCGAAAATCTGGGCGGCGAGCGCGGACGTGTTGTTGTGGGCCGAGATGTGCAGGGCGACGACGGCTTCGGTGCGTGCTCCGATCAGCTCTGGAAACGCGGCGGCCGCGGCATCGTTGGAGAGATGGCCCACGTCGGACAGGATCCGGCGTTTCAGATACGCCGGGTAGCCGCCGTCGCGCAGCAGGTCGACATCGTGATTCGCCTCGAGCCCCAGGATGTCGCAGTCGGCCAGGGCCTCGATGACGCCGCGCGAGAGATGCCCCAGGTCGGTGGCGACCCCCACCCGCCGCCCGTCGGCGTCCGAGAAGACGAAGCACACGGACTCGGCGCCGTCGTGCGGCGTCGAAGCGATCCGTACGTTCAGGTCCCCTTGCTTCAGCACCACCTCGCCCCCGTTCACCACGCGCCTCACGTCGGCAAACAGCGGACCCGGCAGCTTGGCGGCGAGCGCGGTGCCGGAGGTCGCGTACGTGGGAATCCCTTTCTTCAAGGCCAGGTCGTAGGCGCAACGGATGTGGTCGGAATGCTCGTGGGTGAGGAAGATCGCATCGATCGAGTCGATGGAGACGCCGCGCAGCGCGAGGCGGCGCGTCGTCTCGCGCAGCGACAGCCCCGCATCGAGGAGCACCGTGGTTTTCCCGGTGCGGATCACCGCGCAGTTGCCTGTGGAGCCCGAGCCCAGGAACGAGACCTCGATCACGCCCGGCCGCCGGAACAAGAGCGCGTCATCGCTCGCCCGTGCTGCCGAAGCCGCCGCCGGACCGCACAGACGTGGCGAGCTCGTCCGCGGGAAGGAAGCTGGCGCGAACGACGGGAGCGATGACGAGCTGGGCGATGCGGTCGCCACGCTCGATCGTCACGGGTTCCTTCCCCAGGTTCAGAAGAATCACGCCCACCTCGCCGCGGTAGTCCGAGTCGATGGTCCCGACGCCGTTCCCGAGCGTGAGTCCCTTCTTCAAGGCGAGGCCCGAGCGCGCGCGCACCTGCCCTTCGTAGCCGTGTGGAATCTCGAGCGTGAGGCCGGTGGGCACGAGGACGCTCCGGCCCGGCTCGATGCTCAGCGCCTCGCCCGTCACCGCGGCGCGCAGGTCGGCCGCGGCGGCGCCGTCGGAGGCATAGTGCGGCGGGCCCAGATCGGCGAATTCGGGACGCAGGACGAATCGGACCGTCACGGGCTCGCTCACGCGGCCAGCTCCGACGCGAGCTCCTGGATGGAGGGACCGTCGAGCGGAGGGCCGGCGATGCCGATCCCCACGGGGCCGAGGCTGCCGAAGAGAAGCCGATTGGCATGGGCGACATCGGCCTTCGTCACCCGCGCGAGCTCGGAGAGAATCTCGTCCGGCTCGTGCGGACGCCCGCGGTAGAGCCACGCGCGCGCGGCATGCTCGCGCCGGGCCGAGGTCGACTCGAGGGCGAGCGCCACCTCGGCTCGCGTCTGATTTTTGGCACGCTCGAGCTCGGCCGCCGACAGGCCGTCGGCCACGAAATGCCTCACGGCGCGTCCCGCCGTCTTCACGAGGCGCGTGAGGTTTTTGGGCGCGGTGGCGGCCTCGATGAGCGAGAGGCCCGCGTCGCGATGAAGCGTCAACCCGGTCCCGACGTGGTACGCGAGACCACGCTTCTCCCGAACATCGCGCCAGAGTCGGGAGGAGACTCCACCGCCCAGCGCCACGACCGAGAGGTGGGCAGCCGCCTGCATCGGGTGGCCGTACGGGATCGTGGGTGCGCCGATGAGGAGGTGCACCTGGCTCAGCTCGGGGCGCGCGACGTGGAAGGCGCAGGGAGCGGCGCGTGGGGCGCGCTCACGCTTCTGCAGGGAACCGCCTCCCGTCAAAGGGACCGGCCGGGACCTTCGGTCACGACTGGCCTTCTCGAGCATTCCCATGATCTTCACGGGGTCGAAGGCGCCGACCGCCACGATGACCATGCGCTCCGGACGGAAGATGTCGCGGAACCGCTGGACGAGCCTCGTGCGCGTCAACTGCTCGACGCTCTCCTTCGTCCCCAGCACGGGGGCGCCGAGCGGATGCTGCGGCCAGAGCGAGCGCAGAAACGTGTCGTGGAGGTTGTCCTCGGGCACGTCGTTGGCCTCGGCCATCTCTTCGAGGATCACGCCGCGCTCGACCTCGACGTCGTCGGCCGTGAAGGCCGGAGCCTCGGTGAGATCGAACAGCAGGTCGATGCACTCTTCCAGACGTTCTGACGTGGTCCGCGCGTGAAAGGCCACGGACTCCTTGGAGGTGTAGGCGTCGCACTCGCCGCCGAGGCGGTCGGTCATCCGGGCGATGGCGGGTCCGGTGCGCCGGCGCGTCCGCTTGAAGAGAAGATGCTCGAGGAAGTGGGTGGAGCCGAGGAGGTCAGGACCCTCGCTGGCCGAGCCGGAGGCGACGTAGATTCCGAGAGCCACGCTCCGGACATCCCGCATGGGGTCGAGCCAGACGGCGGTGCCGTCTCTCAGAGCGTGAACGAGCATGAATCGATCTTAGCAACGATATCGCCCCCGAGAACCGGCGCGTGCGTCGAGAGAAAGCGGCCCTCTATTTGATCCCGCCGGGTCCTGGCTGCTGCTGCTGACCATTCTGCCCCGCCAGGGAGGCCTCGTCGAAGCGCCACTCCTCGTAGATTTCCTGCCCGTTCCACATCCCGTACCCCTTCTTCTTGGAGTGCGAGTAGACGCCGAGGATCGGCCCGACCTGTCCGCCCGCTCCCGGCGGCTTGTCCCCGAATATCCCGACGGCCGGGGTGGGCGAGGGCGTCGCGGTCGGGCGCGGATTCTTTTCGCCCCCTTTGTCCCCCCCCTTGTCGCCCCCTTTGCTGCCGCCGCGGGGATCGGCGACGATCGGCTGGCCCGTCAGGACCGTGATCAGTCCCCAGTCTTCGCTGTCCGTCATCGGGTCCTTCCAGAGCTTGCGCAGGGTGCGAGGCCGGGCCTCCATCATCTCCTTGAGGGCGTTCGGCGGGCGGCCGTAGCGTCGGCGATAGCACCTGATCCCTTCCGCATACTGCCGGCCTCGGAAGATCAGCTCGGCCTCCCGGTCGCGCTGTCTCTCGGCCGAGGCCAAGGGCAGCACGGCGGCGATCAGGATCGACATCACCGTCATCCCGATCATCAGCGCGACCATCGTGTAGCCGCGTGCGTTCCGGAGATGGCGGGCCCCCTGGAATTTCACGGCAGCGTTCCAAGATCTCTCGGACAGGCTTCGGGCTTCACCACGAGGAGTAAGCCGTCCCGTCGAGGGCGACGCCCGGCGCGCCCGAGTGCACGTCCACGACTCCCGCCTCCTGCTCGGAGGACGTATCAGCCGAGTCGGGCTCTTCGATCTCCACCTGCCAGGTTTCTGCGGATTTCGTGAACGGGTCGAGCGGCATCTTGCGGATGTACTTCTCTTCGACGAGGACCGTGAGCGTTGCGGGATATTTCCCCTTGTCCGCGAAATACGTGTCGATGCACGTGCGGAACGTGAAGAGGTCCTCCCGCAGCACGGCTTCCTTCGCCTTGATCGGCGCCTTGATGAGCTGCGGGACGGCCACGCCCACGAGGATCCCGATGATGGCCATCACGACGAGCAGCTCGACCAGCGTGAACCCTCGAGCTCGTTTCGAAAGCTTCGTCATGTCCTCACCAATCCTTGTAGTTCGTCTTGTCCAGAGCCCGCCCGCTCGAGAGCGAGTAGACGTCGTAAACGTTCTGCCGCCCCCACGAGGTCGAGTCCGGCTCGTCCTGGAGGCTTCGCAGGCCCCACTCCGCTTTTCCCGTCATCGGGTCGATCGGGACCTTGCGCAAGAAGCGCTTCTTCTTCTTGATCTGGCCCACCAGCTCCACGCCGTCGACGAGCTTGTCGAGCGTCTTCGGATACCCCTCGGTGTCGAGCTCGATCGGGATGAGCCCCTGGTCGGCCAGGCGTTTGTACTCGTCGATGGAATTGCGCATGGTGCGCAGCGCCGCGCGCAGCTCGAGCTCTTTCTGACGGCTCATGGCGAAGCGGGTGACCGGGACGATCATCGCGGTCAGGATCATGATCATGGCCACCACGATCGCGAGCTCCACGAGCGAGTACCCACGTGCCGCCGCCCGTCCCATGAACCGTCTCATCGCCATCGATCCTTGCTTCCGAGCCTCAGTTCCGTACCGTCAACGAGGTCGTCTCCGTGACCGGGGGAGCTGCCCCGCTGGCGCCGGAAGCGGCTCCCGCCGAGACCCGGAACAGGGTCGTGCCAGGAGAGACGCCACGGACCTGCAGGTTGGCCAGCGCACCCGTGGGAATGCCGGCCGAACCGATCGCGCGCGAGAACTGGAGACGGGCCCGACCCGGGGTGCGATCGGCCTCGAAGCGAACTGTCTGGCCTTCGGGAC
>JBDSFL010000311.1:0-3827 GCA_039919545.1 Thermoanaerobaculia bacterium
CGCTTCCTGAAGAACCCGCATTTCGACGGCAGGCTGCGCCCCCACACCGGGCGCGACCCCGAGGTGGCACGCTACATCGAGTCGGGCGACACCACCGAGCCGTTCTATTCGCGGCTGCACGATTTCCTGCTCTGGTGTCTGCCGAACTACCGAAAGGAAAACCGCTCGTACCTCACGATCGGCGTGGGCTGCACCGGCGGGCGCCACCGCTCCGTCTACATCGCCGAGCGCCTCGGGCGCGACCTCACTGCCGCCGGCTACCCGGTTCGCGTCTCCCACCGCGACGACCGCCGCGAGGGGCTCTGACCGAGATGCTGCACGTGGGCCTCATCATCGTGTCGCACGGCCCCCTGGCCGAGGCGCTGCGAGATACCGTGAAGACGCTGCAGCCGGATGAGCTCGACGACGTGCACGCTCTCTCCCTCGCGTGGGACGAGGCGCCGGAGAAGGCGAGCGTGCGGCTCGAGAAGGCCATCACCGCGTCCGATACCGGTGCCGGAGTCGTCATCCTCACCGACATGTTCGGCGGCACGCCGTCGAACCTCGCGCTCGCGTTTCTCGAGCCGGGCCGGGTCGAGATCGTCTCTGGCGTGAACCTGCCGATGATCGTGAAAGCCCGCGAGCTGGCCCGGCTGGGCAAGTGCTCGCGCGACATCGCGCACCTCCTGGTCGAACGGGGCCGACGCGCCATCGTCGCCGCGGCCGAGCTGATCGAGAGCGCGAAGGTTCCATGATGAGCGCCAGAACCGGTGTGAGGGACGGGCGCGCCGCGAGACTCGCGATCGACGTCGCTCTCGCGCGATAATTCCCCGAAAGCAGACCAGATGATCGAGGAAACCATCACCTTGAAGAACCGGCTCGGGCTGCATGCCCGCGCCGCGGCCAAGCTCGTGCACACGGCGGGCGCCTTCGAATCGAAGATCACCATCGTCCGCGACTCGGAAGAGGTGGACGGCAAGAGCATCCTGGGCATCCTGCTTCTGGCCGCCTGCAAAGGCACACCGCTCCTGGTGAGGGCCGCGGGTCCAGACGAGGCCGCCGCTCTCGCCGCCGTGCGCGACCTGGTGGACCGACGCTTCGACGAAGCGGAATAGGGTTCCGAGGGGCACGAGCCCGCGAGCCGCCTCGCCGCGTAAGATACGGCCGATGAAACGAGCCCTCTCTCTGAAGGGAACGCCCGTGTCGCCCGGCGTGGCCGTGGGACGCGCCGTGCTCTGGCTGTCTCGGGAGGAATCCGCACCGCGCCGCACCATCGAGCCCGAGGAAGTGCCCGAAGAGATCGAAAGGTTTCGCCGCGCGGCGCAGGCCGCCGTGGAGGAGATCGAGCAGACGGCCGAGCATGCTCGCGAGCGTCTCGGACCGGAATACGCCTCGATCTTCCACGCGCAGGCCCTCTTCCTGAAAGACCGGGCGCTGCTCGCCCCCATCGAGAAGAAGATCATCCAGGACAGCGTGAACGCGGAATGGGCCGTCACCGCCACGACCGATGCGCTCATCTCGCGCTTCCGCGACCTGCCCAACGAGGACTTCGCCCATCGGGCCTCCGACCTCGTCGATGTCTCCCGCATCCTGAAGAAGCACCTCACGGACGACGAGGGCACGACCGCACGGATCGACGAGCTGGCGGGGGAGTCGATCGTCCTGATCGCCGACGAGCTGACTCCCTCGGACGCCATCCGCATCCCGCGTGACCGCGTGGTCGCCTTCGCCACCGAGCGGGGCGGGCGCACCTCGCATGCCGCCATCCTCGCACGGTCGTTCGGGCTCCCCGCGGTGGTCGGCGTGCCGCGTCTGCTCGCCTCGGTGGGCGAGGGAGATCGCGTCATCGTGGACGGGCGCGACGGCGTCGTCTGGCGCGAGCCCTCGGACGACGTCCTCGCCCTGTTCCGCAACCGGTACGAGACCGAGGCCCGGCGCGAGAAATCGCTGAAAGAGCGTAGCCTGGGCGGCGCGACGCGGACTCTCGACGGCGAGCCGATCTCGGTGCGTGCGAACATCGAGCTCGCGAGCGAGGTCGCCAACGTGATCGAGTACGGCGCCGACGGCGTCGGCCTGTTCCGCTCGGAGTTCATCTATCTCTCGAACACGGGAGACGAATTCCCGGACGAAGAAGCGCAGACCACGCTGTACCGCGACGTCATCAAGCGGCTCGCGCCGCGGCCGGTCGTGATCCGCACGTACGACCTCGGCGGCAAGAAGGGCGCTCGCCAGCTGATCGGCACGGAGGAATCCAATCCCGTCCTGGGCCTCCGGGGCGTGCGCCTCTGCTTCAAGCGCCCCGAGATGTTCAAGACGCAGCTGCTGGCCCTGCTCGCCTCGGCGGATGCGGGAGACCTCAGAATTCTGGTCCCGATGGTCTCCGGTGTGGAAGAGATCCGCCGGGTGAGGACGCTGCTCGAGGAGGCCCGTGAGGAGCTGCTCGATCGCGGCGTGGCCGTGCCGGACAACGTGCCGCTCGGCGCCATGATCGAGGTCCCTTCGGCTGCAATCATCGCGGACCTGATCGCCCCGGAAGTCGACTTCATGGCCCTCGGGACGAATGATCTGATCCAGTACACTCTCGCCGTGGATCGAGCGAACGAGACCGTCTCCGAGCTGTTCCGGCCTCATCATCCGGCCGTGCTCCGGCTCATCGCGCGCGTCGTCGACGCCGCCCGGACCGCGAAGAAACCGCTCTCGGTCTGCGGCGAGATGGCGGCTGATCCCGCTCTCTTCTTGCTCCTGCTCGGGCTCGGCATCCGGGAATTTTCCATGGGGCCGCGAACCGTCCCCGCGATCAAGGAGATCGCCCGGGGCACCTCGACGGTGGAGGCGGCACGCATCGCACGAGCCGCGCTCTCGCTCTCCACGGCGGACGAGGTTGCCGCCCTGCTGGCCCAGGAGGCCTTCATGCCTTCACCCGGCGATTCTGGTTCCAAGCTGGAGGTAGGCGCATGAGCGGACTCGGCACGTCAAGAACCGTCACGAAGCCCTGGGGCGAAGAGAAGATCTTCGCGCAGACCAACCACTACGCGGGCAAGCTGATCACGATCCGCGCGGGGGAGACGATGTCCTACCAGTACCACAACGTGAAGGAAGAGACGGTTCACGTCCTCTCTGGCGCTCTCGGCCTCGACGTCGAAACGGATGGCGTGCGTTCGACGCTCCGTCTGATGCCGGGGGAGACATTTCATATACGGCCCGGGATGAAGCACCGGATGTTCGCAGACGAGATCGACTGCCTGGTCGTGGAGGTCTCCACGTCGGAGCTCGACGACGTGGTCAGGCTCGAAGACCGGTACGGCCGGAAGGGAACGACGGCGCCATGAAACGGAATGCACGGCTTCCACGTCTCCTCGCAACGCTCCTGGTCGCCGGCGGACTCTCGTCCGGTGTCGTGGCTCAGGAGCTTCCGCTGCCCACCGTCACCCCGACCCCCCGCCACTCGCCGCGCAAGTCTCTCGGCGGCGGCATCACGGAACCACGCCGCACCTCCGGCGACTCGTTGGCCGACACCGTCCGGACCTCGCAGGACTCTCAGGGTGGCGGAAAAAAGAAGAGCTCACTCGGCACCATCACGAACGAATCCTTGAAGAAGGCCGAAATCGGTCCGGGAAAAAAAGGCCACGTCATCCTGGCTCCGAAGGTCCCCGTCGCTCAGGCCCAGCAGGCGCCGGCCTCCGATGTTCGCGACAGCAGCGGACGCTCGGAGAGCGATTGGCGCGCCGCCGCCGCGGCAGCGCGCATGCGGACGACCTCGGCGGAAGCGGAAGT
This sequence comes from Thermoanaerobaculia bacterium, assembly GCA_039919545.1. GTDB lineage: Bacteria > Acidobacteriota > Thermoanaerobaculia > UBA5066 > UBA5066 > JBDSFL01. The sequence goes on from JBDSFL010000311.1 coordinate 3,754, forward strand.
GAAGCGCCTCGAGGACGAAGCGAAGCGGCTCGAAAACGAGTTCTATGCCTGGAGCGACGGAAACTACCGGGATC
>JBDSFL010000348.1:0-5145 GCA_039919545.1 Thermoanaerobaculia bacterium
CTGATCGTCTTCGCTTCTTGCCGGACGGGAGATGGGAACGAGGATTGGTTAGATCGGAACACGCTGCCGCTTTGCGGCGCCGCTTCGGAAAAGAGGAGCGGTTTTCTGGGACGCTAGGCCGTGTCGGCCAGGTTGCGTTCCAGGACGCGGAGCGAGGCGGCCAGGCGCGAGGAGGTCATCTCGCCTACGTCGCTGGCGAGGTCGCGCGCGGCTCGGATCGACTCGTGACCTTCGGGGGCCGCGGTGCGGAGCTTCAGTCCGTGGCGCGCGAAGATTCTCGAGATGCGCTCGAAGTCGTCGTCGATTGTTTTCATCGTCGATTGGTACGCGTATTCCGCGATCCGGACACGGCCCGAGGTGCGCATGATGTTGCTCATGAAGCGGGGGAGGTCTTCCGGTTTCGGCTCGAACACCAGGATGTCCGAGTCCGGCGCCTCGCGCTCGTAACGCGTGATGCCGTACTTCATCCGTGAGTGGAGCGTCACCCGGAATACCTGATCGAGGATGGACGGCAGCCCGCGCCCCGACACCGTGCCCTGCTCGCCGTTCTTCAGAGGCAGACGGTCGGACTTGAGGCGGAGCGGCACGATCGGGTTCACGCAGATGATCAGCCCGCAGCGCTCCTGCAGGGCGAGCGAGATGTGAGCCGTCTTCCGCACGCCCCCGTCGATGTACTCGACCCCGTCGATCTTCACGGGACGGTACAGGCCGGGCATCGTGCAGGAGGCGCGAACCGCCTTGGAGATGGGGACGTGATCGGTGCCAGGGCCGCCGAAGGCCTTCGTCTCACCGGTGTCGAGCTCGACGGCCACGATGCGAAGAGAACGGTTGAGCTTGCGGAAATCGTCGGTGCGGTCGGGATGGTCGAACCATTTCGCCATCCACGTCTCGAGCCCCTCGTTCTGGAAGAGGCCCGAGGGGAGGAGCCCGCCGAGCGACTGCACGAGATCGGTGAGCGTCGTCTCGCGGCGGTTGCGATAGAAGTGCCACGCCGCGTCGAAGATCGTCATCGGAGCGGCCGCGAGCCGTGACGCGATCTCGCCGGTGTTCAGGCGGAAGAGCGCGAGCTCGTCGAGCGCGGTGCCCGAGCGGCTCGAGCGCGTGACGTTGCGATAGAGCAGGCCAGGCGTGACGCCGTTGGCCAGGAGCGCGGTGATGTACGAGCCGCACGAGACGCCGACGAAGACGTCGAAATCGGTGAGGGAGCCGTGATCGAGGCGATCTTCGATGGCGGCCAGAGCGCCGATCTCGTAGACGGCTCCGGTGACGCCGCCGCCTGCACAGACGAGCCCCAGCCGGGAACGGATCGGGGAAGGGAATCCAACCGTCCGTGTTCGACGGGCGGTCCGGCGCCTTGCCGGGGTCAACCTGATGGGGGTCGACTTCGACGTCACGTTGTTTCTATCGTTGTTTTCTATCGAAAAAAAGGCGTCGCGAGGTGAGTCGCGACGCCCTTCATCTTACTCCAAATTTCCTTCGGTTCAGCGCGCGCGGCGCGTGGTGCGCGTCTTGGCCGTCTTCGCCTTCGAGAGGGCGTCGATCTTCCGGGCCAGGGCATCAACTTTCTGGGTCAGGGCGCGGAGCTCCTGGTGGCTGGGGACGTTGAAACGATGGAGCGTCTTCTCGACGGCAGTCTCCACGGTGGACGACACGCGACGCGTCACGTCGTCTGCGATGCGTACCGCTTCCTTGGACAGGTCGGTCCGCACGCGGCCGGCCTTCTTCGTCAGCTCCTTGCCGAGGCTCTTGCCGTCGCGGACCATGCCGTCGACGAACTTCTTGGGATCCTTGCGGAACTCACTGCCCGTCTCGCGCACGTTGTTCGCGGCGGTGCGGACCGTCTTCTCGACCGAGGACGCCATCTCGCGGCCATCGGCGGCCATCGCGTCCACGCGCACGGCGGCGCTGCGCCAGGCCTGGTCGATGGGCGCGGGGATGTGGAGCGGCATCGGACGGTTGGTCGCGGCCTTGCGCGAGGTGGTCTTCTTGGCGGCGGTGGTTTTCATTTCGTTCTCCTCTTCGTTGGTGCCGCGACGCGGCGTTTCTGTGTCGTAGCTGCTTTCACACGTTTCTTGGTGGCGCCGGCGTGCGGGAACGAGCGCTCGGCGAGCTGCTCGAGCTGGTCGATGCGGAGCCGCAGGTCGACGATCTCGCGGGCGAGCTCGGGCGTTGCACCCGGCGTGAAGTGGGCCGTGAGGTCGCGCACGCGGCCCAGCACGTCGGCCAGGCTCTCGCGGAAAACGGCGCCCACGTCGTCCTTCAGGCGGGAGCCCTCTTCCCAGGTCAGGCGCCCGCGGCCCACGAGGCCGCCAACGATGCGCTCCACGTCCACGCGAGCGTCTTCGAGGCGGCGCGTGAGAGGGGAGAAGGTCTCGGCCAGCCGTTCGGGGGAGGACGCGCGGCGCATCGAGGCGGCGACGCGGCTGCCGCCCACCTTCTCGACCACGCCCGCCACGCTCTCGGCGGCTTCGCTCCCGGCACGCAGCAGCCGCGAAAGAGCATCGGTCGACGCCTTGGCGGTGGTTCCCTCGGTGGCGAGGGCGCGAGAGAGGATGCGCGCGGTGACGTCCTCACCCGTGTCCGAGTTGATGACCTCGACGCGGCCGCCGGAGGCCACCGTCTGCGCCAGCTCGTGGATGGTGACGAAGCGGCGGTACCCCGGCTCGTAGAGCTTGCGGTTGCGGTAGCGGACGATCCGTCTCACGTTCACGGGAGAAAGATAACGCGGTGCGTAATGGATGTCAAGGGGCAGCGCGAAGATTAACGCATCGTGTTATCCGTTTCTCCCGTTTTGCCCGGTGGTGCGCCCGTCCCCCGCGGGTAAGATCGACGCGATGAGCGCAACCCGAGAGCCGCCCGTTCGATTTCAGCCTCCCGCCCTCCCGCGGGGCACCACGCTGTCCTGCCGCTCCTGGATGACCGAAGCGCCGTATCGCATGCTGCTGAACAACCTCGATCCCGAGGTGGCCGAGAACCGTGAGGAGCTGATCGTGTACGGCGGCTCGGGGAAAGCGGCGCGCAATCCGGCGTGTCTCGAGGCGATCCTCGCCGAGCTGCGCCGGCTGGGCGACGACGAGACGCTGCTCGTGCAATCGGGGAAGCCCGTGGGCGTGTTCCGCACCCATGCGGACGCACCGCGCGTGCTCATCGCCAACTCGAACCTCGTCCCGAAGTGGGCCACGTGGGACGAGTTCCGCAGGCTCGAGAACCTCGGCCTCACGATGTACGGCCAGATGACCGCGGGCTCGTGGATCTACATCGGGACGCAAGGAATTCTACAGGGCACCTACGAGACGTTCGGCGAGGCCGCACGGCGCGATTTCGGCGCCATCGACGGCTCGTTGAAGGGGCGTCTCGCGGTGACGGCGGGTCTCGGCGGCATGGGCGGCGCGCAGCCGCTGGCCGTGACGATGAACGGCGGCACGGCGCTCGTGGCCGAGGTGGACGCGACGCGCATCGACAAGCGAATCGCCACCCGGTACTGCGACGAGCGGGTCGACGATCTCGACGCGGCCATCGACCGCGCGCTCGCGGCGCGCGACGCGGGGGAGGCCGTGTCCATCGGCGTCCTGGCCAATGCCGTCGACCTGCTGCGCCGCCTCATCGAGAGGCAGATCGTGCCCGACCTCCTCACCGATCAGACCTCCGCCCACGACGAGCTGAATGGCTACGTGCCGCACGGCATCTCCTTCGAGGAGGCGCTGCGGCTGCGGCAGGCAGACCCCGCCGAATACGGCCGGCGCGCGGTGGCGTCGATGGGCGAGCACGTGAGAGCGATGCTCGAGCTGCAACGCCGGGGCTCGGTCACGTTCGACTACGGCAACAACCTGCGCGCTCAGGCCGTCAAGGCGGGCGTGGACGATGCCTTTCAGATCGAAGGCTTCGTGCCGCGCTACATCCGTCCCCTCTTCTGCGAGGGGAAGGGGCCCTTCCGGTGGGCCGCGCTGTCCGGCGACCCCGCCGACATCGCCGCGACCGACGATGCCGTGCTCGCGCTCTTTCCCGAGAACGAGAGCCTGAAGCGCTGGATCACGATGGCGCGCGAACGCGTGGCGTTCCAGGGGCTCCCGGCGCGGATCTGCTGGCTCGGCTACGGCGAACGTGAGAAAGCGGGGCTCGCTTTCAACGAGCTGGTCCGCACCGGGAAGGTGAAGGCTCCGCTCGTGATCGGGCGCGATCATCTCGACTGCGGCTCCGTCGCCTCGCCGAACCGCGAGACCGAGGGGATGAAGGACGGCAGCGACGCGATCGCCGACTGGCCGTTCCTGAACGCGCTCCTGAACACGGCCGCGGGAGCGACCTGGGTGTCGATTCACCACGGCGGGGGAGTCGGCATCGGCTATTCGATGCACGCGGGCATGGTCGTCGTGGCGGACGGCAGCGAGGCGGCCGCGCGCCGGCTCTCTCGCGTCCTCACCACCGATCCCGGTATGGGCGTGATCCGTCACGTGGATGCCGGGTACGACGACGCCTCGGCCTGCGCCACGCGTAACGGGATCCGGATTCCGATGCCGCGCGAGAAGTCCGCCTGAGCCAGCCCCGGGCCGCACGCGCCTGTCGCACTCCATGAAACGCATCCGCGGCGTGGCTCCGCTCGCCTCGCTCGTTCTCATCGGGCTCGGCGCCGCGCTGTGGGGACGGCTGGGCGCGGTCAGCGATCAGGAGCTGGCCGCCCGCGAAACGCACTTCACCTCCCGCGCCGCCGCCGTGCTCGAGGCGGATGCGGCGACGCTCGCCCGCATTGCGGCACGCCTGCAGAAATCACGCGACTTCACCGAGATCGTCGAAGGAGGGGGCACCGAGGTCCGCCCGGCGCGCCTCTTCTCTCTCCTCAGCCGCGCGCTGCCGGAAGGACCCGGCTGGGGGGCCATCTTCTTCGATGCGGCCGGTCGCGCCGTGGCATGGGGCGGAGACGCGGGCGATCTGGATTCGGGACAGGAGTCATCGGGGTCGGGCCTGACCGCGAGCTTTCACGTCACGCGCTTCCGGGTGGCGTTCCGTTCCCCATGCGGCGAGGGACGCGATCGGCGCGGTGTGCTGGCCCTCTCGCGGCGCTATCCGACCGGCATCCTCGGCCAGGACCTCATCGAATCCCTTTCCCTCGCGGGAGGCCCCACGCGGTTGCGCATGCGTGCGATGGCATTC
>JBDSFL010000686.1:0-4241 GCA_039919545.1 Thermoanaerobaculia bacterium
GTCGCTCCCGCTTTTGTCCACGCCCCTCACGAGGCGAGGATGGGAACCAGGCTAGATCGCCGAATGGGAAATCTTCGATCATCGGGACTTTCACCCGACAAGTCGCATCACGTAGATTGGCTGCACGTCTAACGAACAAGTTCAGCGGCGAGCGTAGCGAGTCCGCTGCAACGCCTTGTTAGGCCGGGCGGTGCTCCTCGGACTGGTTGAGGAGGCGAGACGCTTTGCGTTGGCAGGATCGGGTGAAAGGTCATTCGCTTTCGCGTGAGCTGTTCTCGCTTGCGACGAACTCGCCTGCGCTTGTAGGCCGGATGTCATTGGTTACTGCGAAGACCTTGGAATCGAGGGTGGTCGTGCCAAGCTGTTTGAGAAGCTCAGGAAGGGCCGCCGCCTCGACGAGGACCCGACCAGACCCTGCAGAATGCCTGTTGGTACCACTCTTCTTGACGCCCGATACCCAGTACTCCGCGCGAGAGACGGTATCAATGTAGTTCCCTTTGATTCCAGATGCTCGCTTGAGAGCCAACCCGTTGAAATAGATGGTTCGGCCGGATTTTGAGCCATCGACGAGAGCGATCCACGCGGGACCATTGTCGGAATAGCCGGACTTCAACTCGATGTACTTGAGTGACGACACTGATGCACTCCTGTCCTGCCTAACGAATAAGTTCAGCGGCCGGCGAAGCCGGTCCGCTGCAACGCCTTGTTCGACGCGCTTCTCTTCGTGCCTTGGAGGAGCGACGCCTCGGGAATACTTCGGTTCCGACGAGACTTGGAGTTCAGTCCTCCGGCAACCTGGCCGGCAGAAAAGACCGCATGAATGGTGCACGGCCTCTTCAGACCTGGCTGCGCACTGCCGAACGCCGCTGTTCTCTCCGAGCCGAACGAGACTTGGAGTTCAAGCTACCGGCAACCTGCCCGGCAACGGAAAGCTGGAAGAGTGCAGTACCTCTTCAGACATGAACGACGCCTTGCTGTTGCGCTCGTATCTCGCGACAAGTTGATCTCTTGTGTCGCTCTGAGAAGAGATAACCGCACTGCACATAGATGGAAGCGAAGGCTCCGAACAGAACACGCGGATCTGCTGCGGTAGCAAGATGCCCAACCGCCTGTTGTCGAGCGCAGTCGAACAGATATTGTATTTGGTTTTTTTTATTTCGACGGGTAGAACGCTGTACTTTGGGCAACTAGGGCCGCTGTATACGCTAAACATTTATCCTGAGCGCTTTCTAATTTCCCTTGACGAACGGAATTGCCGGAGACATACTTACGCCTAAGTTACGTTTTAGGTTACTATTTTCTGTCTTCGCTCACGTAGGGTACCCCTCTTCTCGAAGGAGCTTCGATGCATGCTGATGCACCTCTGCCGGATTCCTTTTGGACTGACTATCGCACTGCTCTTACCCGCCGGCAGATCCGGCCCGAAGCAGTCGATTGGTTCGAGCAGCGTGCGAAGCGATTTGTCGCCGGACGTGGCCTGCGGTCGCTCATGGGCATTTCTTCGGAACAGGTCGAGAGTTACCTCACCAGGGGCGTCAGTCACGAGTCAATCAAGCCCTTACAGCGAAAGTCCCTCGTTCGAGCGATCCTCTATCTCTGCCTCGATTTGCTCGAGCTTCCATGGGCCGCCCAATTTTCGTGGGTCAACTGGCTCGAGCCGCGTGCCCCCGAACCATCGCCTGCCTCTCAAATCACGGGTGAGCGGTTCCGGCGGCGTGGGCGGCCTCCCGCTTCAGCCGGCTCTTCGGGTTCAGCGGAATCGAGCTCCCTTGGAGTCAACTCGATCACCGGCTCGGCTGCGAGCTCCCGATCCGACACTCTCGAAGACCCGTTCACCGACACCCTGGACATCCAGAAGGCTCTTCTCCGCCATCCGTCACACTTCGAAAGACTCCGGACGGAGATCAGGACGCGGCATTACTCGATCCGGACCGAGGACGCGTATGCCGGATGGCTCGCTCGGTTCATCGGCTTCTGTCGGTACCGATCGCCAGACGAATTGGTGGCCGAGGACGTGAGGATCTATCTCGAGTACCTCGCTATGGTGAGGCTGATCTCGGCCAGCACACAGAACCAGGCCCTCTGCGCGCTTTCTTTCTTCTTCGGCGAGGTGCTTCACCGGCCTCTCAACGAACTGGGGGATTTCACGAGAGCGAAACGTCCTATGCGTCTGCCGACGGTCTTGTCGCGCAACGAAGTGCGTCTTTTGCTGGAACAGCTGCAGGGAACCCACGCTCTCATGGCGGGCCTTCTCTATGGCTCGGGGTTGCGTCTGATGGAGTGTGTGCGTTTGCGTGTCAAGGACGTCGACTTCGATCATCATCAGATCGTGGTGCGCGACGGAAAGGGGCAGAAAGACCGCATCACCGTCCTCCCCGAAAAGCATCGCGAGGAGATCCGACTTCACCTGGAAAAGGTGAGCGCGCTTTTCGCTTCCGACCTCGAAGCCGGTATCGCAGGGGTCTTCATCTGGCCGGCCCTGGAGCGAAAGCTGCCGGCATCACCGCTCGAATGGATCTGGCAATACGTTTTCCCCGCGTCCATCCTGTCGAAGGATCCGCGAACAAACGCCATTCGACGTCACCATGCCCATGAATCCGGACTTCAGCAGGCTGTGAAGCGAGCCGCGCAACGCGCCGAGATCATGAAGCCCGTGAGCCCACACACCTTGCGTCACTCGTTTGCCACCCATCTCCTCGAAGCCGGCCAGGACATCCGCACGCTTCAGGAATTGCTCGGGCACTCGGACGTCTCGACTACACAGATCTACACACACGTGTTGAATCGACCTGGATTGGCCGTCAAGAGCCCCGCCGATTTCTGATCCGACCGGGGGCCGGAAGGATGACGAACAGGTCCCGAGGCGGTTCACGCGGGGGCGACCTCTCGTAGCCTCGAACAGTGGACTCGGGCGAGTCCCCTCGCCAAAAATTCACCTCATGGGCAAGTTCGCCGACTTGCTCACGGTTTCCTGAGCGGCGGCGCTCAGTTCTCGGGACGAAATGTCCGTTATCCCTGCCGCGCGGGTAGCCATGCGGCCCTGCATCTGGCAGAACCGCGGGCTCCGCCCCCATGGGTGCCATTTTGGGCCCTCGGTTCCCGATTCGCCGGGGCAGAGGTCTCCTCGTCCGACACGTGTCATCGGTGCTCAATGGTTCGTCACGCCGGGGCAGTTTCGCGTACACGCTACCGTTGCCGGGGATAACAGGTCAAGAGAACAAACGCTCTCTTCATCGTACGGAACTGATCGAAGTCCCGTCTCCTGAAACGATGGGATCTCGATGCCGCAACCGAAGTTCCCGACGGTGCTCGATCAGGCTGGCGAGGCGGGCTTCCGGGGACGCTGCTTCTTCGAGATCGACTTGATCACGAGCTGATTCGCTGCGCCCGGATCGAATGGCCTCTTGGATGCGGCAACCGCTTCCGCAATCAGCGCGCGGACCGGCGCGCGATCGAGAACTGCTGCGGTATCGAGTCGAATGCGCCTCACCTGCTTGCCGTCTCCTTCGAGGAGGCCGTCCGGGTCGAGAAGCGTGGCGCCGTTTGCGAAGAAGAGATGGACCCAGCGGGGGTAGAGCGCGATCGAGAGCACGACTTCGGACGTCTTCTCCGTGGCTCCGAAGGCGATGACGAGCGCGTTGTAGTTATCGTAGACAAGTTCGAACGCTCCGGGGAGAAGCCGGCGGAGCGTCTCCCGCGAAGCGACGGCGACGGATCGCACCGAGGGGTTGTACTTCGACAGGAAAACCCGAAGTTCGTTCTCGGCGTCTGGGCGCACGCTGCTCACCATACGGAAGGGGAAAGAATATCAGCGCCCCGTTGCCCGGAACATCAAGCGCCGCGACCTTCCGGGGTCGGCTCGAGCGCGACGGCCACGCGGTCGAGCTCGAGCGAGACGAACTGGTTGATGAACCTCACGGTGACGACGAGCCGCGTCTCTCCGCGCTCGCGCACGATCACGCCGGTGAGATCCTTGAAGGGGCCCTCACCGATGCGCACGGTATCGCCGAGCTTCACCTCGGGATGCGAGACGAGCGGCACTCCGGCCAGCTGCAACGTTCGAATCTGTCTCAGGTCGGAATCGAGCGCGTCCTGGTCCTGCACTTCGAGGACGCGCACGCAGAGGTCGGTCCTCACCATCTCGGAGCGTGCGTGAAGATCGCCCCGGAAGAAGAGATAGCCGGAGAAAAGCGGCAGGTAAGACGTCCTCGTGCGGCCATCGCGTCTCGTCGATTTCTCGT
>JBDSFL010000409.1:0-9556 GCA_039919545.1 Thermoanaerobaculia bacterium
GGCAGCGGACCGGGCGGCGAGAAGGAAAGGGATACCAATGAAAAAGGGAGGTCGTGAGACCTCCCTTTCGACATCAACCGAAGCTTCCTTCGGGAGAAATCAGATCAGAACGAGATACGGGCACTGATCCGGATGAGGCGGGGATCCTGCCACGCCGTGTCACGCCCGAAGTTTGCGTTCGTGGAGCAGGCGTAGTTCGTGACGCTCGGGTTGGCCAGGCAGCCGGCCTGGTCGTTGCGGGCGTTCACGACAGCCGCGGTGTTGTTGTTGGGGTTGTTGCCGGCGAGGCTCCGTGAATTGAACACGGTGCTGCGTCCCGTGACGCCCTGCCGGTTGAGGAGGTTGAACACGTCGACGATCGGGGTGATCGAGACGGTGCCCAGACGAAGGCTGTACTCGAGGTGGAGGTCCATCTCGGTGACGGCCGGCAGGCTGCCGTTCTCGCCACGACCGGGGAGGAGGAACTTCTCCGTGGTGTAGCCCGCGCGAGCGTAGCCCGTGACGTAGTAGGGCGAGCCGCTGCTGTAGCGGAACGCGCCGCCGACGGTGACGCCGAAGGGGAACGAGTAGGTGGCGGACATCTTGAACTGGTGCTTGTGATCGAGCGCCAGACGGCCGAAGCTGTTCGGAATCAGCTCGAGGTAGTCGAAGTCAGCGTTGATGTTGGGGTCCTGCTGACCGGTGCTCTGCTTCTGGTTTCCGTCGTAGTTGCCCTGGAGCGACGAGTAGAGGTAGCTCGCGAGCATGTAGAAGTTGTTCGAGAAGCGATGCGTCGCATCGAGCTCGAGGCCGCGGAAGTAACGGCGCGGGTGAACGGACTCACAGTTGCCCGTGATGCTGCCGTCGGGAGCGACGCAGGCGGCGTTTTCCGGATCCTTGATGTTGTTGAGAAGGCTGTCGCCCTCGCCGGGATTGATGAGCGCGCACGTGGTCAGAGCGCCCTGGGGGATGAAGCTGTCGAGGTGCGTGCGGGCATCGGCGAGATCGCAGCGATCTTCCACGACGCGGCCGATGGCCTTGTAGATCCCCTTGACGCCGACCGACCAGCCCTTGGCGACTTCGTATTCGACGTTGGCGATCACTTCATCCTGGTACATGCCCTTGAGGTCGGGCTGGATGACCGAGCCGCCCTGGATGTAGGCGTAAGCGAAACCGGAGGGATCCGTCGTCCGATCGGAGAGGGATTCGCTGTAGTTGTACGAGAACACGGTGTACTCGTTGCCGAGCGCGCGGGTCTGGATGTCCTGGGGGATGACTTCGTAGTAGCGGCCGTAAGACGCCGAGAACTTGGACTTGCCGTTGTTCATGAAGTCCCAGACCACGCCGAGGCGGGGGGACCACTCGTTCTTCAGCTCGATGCGCGTATTGCCTTCCGCGTCGTTGAGCTTCTGGTTGTCGTAACGGATGCCGGCGTTGATCGTCAGGTTCTTCATGACCTTGAAGGAATCCTGAAGGAACAGGCCGAGGTTCTTCGTGGAGGGCGGATTGTTGACGCTGGCCTGCGACGTGTAACCGAAGCACTCGGCGACGGAACCCGCGCTTGTGTTGCCCGCACCGGGAGTGCCGAAGTTGCCGGGGACGACTTCGCCATCGGCATTGAGAACGGCGTTGCAGTTCAGGGGAAGCTTGGCGAAGAACCGGTGGCTGGTGAACTGGAACGCGCCGCTGCCTGAACTCTGGAAGCGGGTGACGAAGTCACCGCCGCCGTACTGCTCGTTGAAGGACGAGCTGAGGCTCTCGTAGTCGATGCCGCCCTTGAGCTCGTTGGCGCCGAAGAAACCGGTGCCGGCGACCTTGACGGCATTCCGCTTGTACTGCTCGTTGGTGTAGAAGGGGTTGCCCGAACCCGCGGCATAGGTGCTGAGGCTGCGACGACGGTCGCGAACGGCCTGAGCCGTGCTGATCGGGGTCGTGTCGGCGCGGTCCTCGTGGTAGCCGTACTGGGCCTGCGCGAGGAACTTGGTGCCGAAGATTCCGTCCCACTTGGCGGAGAAGTCGGTCCCGCCGAACTCCTGCGTGCCGAGACGGGCCGAGTCGGGGCCGACGACGCCCGAGAGGTCGCCAGTGAACTTGCCCGGGTCGCCGAAGGCGGCGACGGCGAACGTGTTCGACTCGCCGAGGCGGAAGGTGAGCTTGCCGGAGTAGAGGTTGGTGCGCGTCTCGTCCGTGTCGAGCGTGGAGCGGAAGTTCGTGACGACGGTGTTCACGCGCGGATCGGCGTTGACCGCCAGGTAGGTCCGCGAGAGCGCGGCGCGCGTGCTCTGGTCGCGGTTGACCCGGTCGTATGCGCCGAAGAACCAGAGGCGGTCCTTGACGAAATAGCCGCCGAGGTCGGCGCCGATGTCGAGGCGCTTGGGAAGGAAATTCTCGCCGGCCGAGACGATCGCACGATCCTGGACGCGCTTGTCGGAAGCGGCGAGGCTCTCGTTGTCGTAGTAGCCGAACACGTCGCCGTGGAACTCGTTTCCACCGGACTTCGTGACGACGTTGATGACGCCGCCGAGGGCGTGGCTGTACTCGGCCTCGTAGCCGCCGGTCTTCACTTCGACTTCCTGCACGAACTCGCTGTTGAGGTTCTTGCCCTGGTCGCCGATCTTGATGCCGGTGGTGTTGACGCCGTCGATGATGTACTGGTTCTCGAGGCCCGTGGCGCCGTAGACGGTGACGTTCCCGTCGTTGCCGGTGCCGGCGACCGTGCTCGCGATGGACGTGAAGTTACGTCCGAGCGGGAGCTTCTGGATCGTGTCGATGGAGGTGGAGGTGCCGACCACGTTGCGCGTGGTGTCGACGACCGGCGCCTCGCCCGTGATGACGAGCTCTTCCTTGATGCCCGAGAGGGAAAGGGTCATCGGAACGCTCGCCGTGGCGCCGAGACTGACGCGGACCGTCTTCTCGGACTTCGTGAAGCCCGAGAGGGCCGAGGTGACCACGTAGCTGCCGGGAGGAACCGCCGGGAAGCGGAAGCGTCCAGCCGAATCGCTGACGGTGGAGCGAACACCGAGGAGCGAGGTCGACTTCACTTCCACCGAGACTCCGGGGAGGGGCGCGTTGTTCGCGTCCATCACCGTACCCTCGATGTCACCCGTCTGCTGCGCCAGCGCCGGAACGCTGACCAGGGCGACCGTTACCAATAGAAGCGCCGCAAAGACGCCGAGCCCACGACTTTTCATGACTTTCCTCCTGCAACCAGTTGAGAGTTCTGTGACCTGGGTTTCACTTCACGAAAGAGACCGGATTCACTCCATGAATAAGGCAAAGAGGGTGACTGGATCCGAGGGAATTTCCGACCCTGGCTGGGACTGCTTGAGCAACCCTCAGGCCACGAGGGAAAAAGAACCTGGATCCCGAGAAGAACTTCCTGTCAACGAGTTACGTACTGAAGTAGGGAGCGGAGCCAGCTGGCTATTCGCCGCATTGGATGCGGCTCCAATAGCCTGGAGATGTCGCACAGGCAGGCTGCGCGGCTTGAAGCCAGGAGTCCGAGTCAGGTGAGCGCGCAAAACGCGCAACGACAGAGAAATTTCCATATTCGACCGGGTGAGTTTCCCGGAGATTGACAGCGGTGTCAACTTTCGGGTTCGAAGCGCGCGAGCACGTCTCCTGTCGCCACGGCCTGCCCCGGAACGACGTCAACGGAGCGGACGCGCCCGGCACGGGTCGAACGCACCTCGTTCTCCATCTTCATCGCCTCGAGCACCAAGAGCGGCGTGCCCGCCACGACCTCGTCTCCCTTCTTCACCAGAACCCGCAGCACCCGACCGGGCATCGAGGCTTTCAGGTCGCCTTTTTTTCGCCCGCCGCCCGACCCGGTGGCCACCATCGCTCGCGCAGTGAGCTCATCGAGGAACTCGAAATCGAAGCGCTGCCCGCCGACGTGGACACGGAGCGTTCCGTCCGCTTCGCGATGGACCGAGGCCTCGGCGTGACGGCCCGATGGACCGAGAATCGAGAAGCTTCCCGGAGCGGTCACCTGAGCATCGAAGCGGGCGTCCACCGCATCGAGGCGAATCTCGAGGGGACTGGAAGCCGAGACGATTTCGATCTCGCGCGATTTTCCCTCTCCCGGTCCGGTGAAGCGGGCTCGGAACTTCACGGCGCGCTCACTCGCGCATCCCGAAGGGCATGCGCGCGCTGCGCCACGACGAGGTCGAAGGGCGTGACGACGGAGCGCCGGGGCCGTTCCCGGCGCCGCGGGACCGCCGGACGGATTCGATCTCGGCAAGGGCGGCGGCCACGAGCGCCAGATCTTCGAGGGCCACGTCCGGAGCTCCGGGCTCGAATCGCCAGGTGTCGAGGAACTGGGTCGAGATGCGGTTGAGAACGACGTCGGGATCCGAGAGCAACGCGAGGAAGAAGGGGATCGAGGTCTCGATCCCCTCGATGCGCGTCTCGGCGAGTGCCCGTCTCATCCGCGCGAGCGCCTCGTCCCGGTTCCCGCCCCACGCGATGATCTTGGCGAGCATCGGGTCGTAGTCGAGCGGCACCACGTCTCCGGCTTCCACTCCCGCATCCACGCGGATGCCGGGGCCTCCCGGCCACCTCAGGCGAAGGATCTTGCCGGGCGAGGGGGCGAATCCCTGCGCGGGATCCTCGGCATAGATGCGGCACTCGACCGCATGCCCGCGCGGCGACGCGTCGCCGCACGAGAGAGGGCGGCCCATCGCGATCGCGATCATCTCCGTCACGAGGTCGACCCCGTACACCATCTCGGTGACCGGATGCTCGACCTGGATCCGCGTGTTCATCTCGAGGAAATAGAAGCGGCCATCGGGCGCCAGAAGAAACTCGACGGTGCCGGCGGAGACGTAGTCCACGGCGCGTGCGGCCGCCACCGCGACGTCCTGCATCGCCGCGCGGATCTCCGGGGTGACCGCGGCCGACGGGCACTCCTCGAGCACTTTCTGATGGCGGCGCTGCAGCGAGCACTCGCGCTCGCCCAGCGCCACGACGCGTCCCGTGGTGTCGCCGAGGACTTGCACCTCGATGTGGCGGGAGCTCTCGACATAGAGCTCGGCATAAACGGATTCGTCCGCGAAGAAGGAGCGGGCCTCGCCGCGCGCACGCTCGAAGGCCTGCGCCACCTCGCCTTCGCCCCGCACGATGCGCATCCCTTTTCCCCCGCCGCCCGCCGACGCTTTCAGGAGCAGCGGAAAGCCGTGCGCGCGCCCGAACGCGATCAGCTCTTCGGGACCCGAGGCAGGCGTCGTCATGCCGGGCACGATCGGCACGCCGGCGGCCTGCATCCGCGCACGCGACGTGGTCTTGGAGCCCATGGCCTCGATGGAGGCAGGGTGCGGGCCCACCCAGACGAGCCCCGCGTCGACCACCGCCTGCGCGAAGGGCGCGTTCTCGGAAAGAAAGCCGAAGCCGGGATGGACATAGGTGCAGCCGGTCTGCTTCGCGGCGGCCAGCAGCTTCGCGCCGACCAGATACGACTCGCGGGCCGGCGCAGGCCCGATCGGGATGGCGACGTCCGCGAGCCGCACGTGAAGCGCGGTGCGGTCGGCCTCGGAGAAGACCACGACGGGCTCGAGGCCGAGATCCCGGCAGGCCCGCACGATGCGGATGGCGATCTCGCCGCGGTTCGCGACGAGGAGCCGCGGCTTCACAGCGGGATGTTCCCGTGCTTTTTCGGCGGAATGGTGTCGCGCTTGTTTTCGAGCAGATCCAGGCACCGGATCAGCCGGGGGCGCGTCGTGCGCGGCAGGATCACGTCATCGACGTACCCCTTGCGCGCAGCCACGTACGGATTGGCGAAGAGCTCCGCATACTGCTCGACCTTCTCCTTGCGGAGCGCGGCGGGGTCGGCGGCGGCGGCCAGCTCGCGACCATAGAGAATGTTGACGGCCCCTTCCGGCCCCATCACGGCGATCTCGGCTGTAGGGAAAGCGAAGTTGAAGTCGGTGCGGAGGTGCTTGGAGGACATCACGCAGTACGCGCCGCCATACGCCTTCCGTGTGATCACCGTGACCTTCGGGACGGTGGCCTCGGCGTAGGCGTAGAGCAGCTTGGCGCCGTGCCGGATGATCCCGCCGAATTCCTGCTGTGTGCCGGGGAGAAAGCCGGGCACGTCCTCGAACGTGACGAGCGGGACGTTGAACGCGTCGCAGAAACGGACGAAGCGCGCCCCCTTCACCGACGCATCGATGTCGAGGACGCCGGCGAGATGGTCCGGCTGGTTGGCGACGATGCCCACGGGGCGCCCGCCCAGCCGCGCGACGCCGACCACGAGGTTCTTGGCGAAGTCGGCCTGGCTCTCGAAGAAGTCGCCATCGTCCACCACGCGTCGGATGAGCCCGATCATGTCGTACGGCTGATTCGGCTGATCCGGCACATAGGAGTCGAGCTCGGGATCCTCGCGGTCCACCGGGTCGCTCGAAACACGGCGCGGCGGATCCTCCTTGTTGTTCGAGGGGAGAAATCCGAGGAGCGTGCGGATCTTCAGCAGACACTCCGCATCCGACTCCGCGACGATGTGCGCCACGCCCGAGACGCCCGCGTGCGTGTCGGCCCCGCCCAGCGCCTCCTTGGTCACATCCTCGTGCGTGACCGTCTTGATGACGTCCGGCCCCGTGACGAAGAGCGAGCTGGTGCCGCGCACCATCAGGATGAAGTCGGTGATCGCCGGCGAATAGACGGCTCCCCCGGCGCACGGCCCGAGGATGGCCGAGATCTGGGGGATCACTCCGGAGGCCAGCGTGTTGCGCAGGAAGATGTCGGCATACCCCGCGAGCGAGGCGACCCCTTCCTGGATGCGCGCTCCGCCCGAGTCGTTCAGACCCACGACGGGGCTGCCCACCTTCATGGCGAGGTCCATCAGCTTGCAGATCTTCGCGGCGTTCGTTTCCGAGAGCGAGCCGCCGAAGACGGTGAAGTCCTGGGCGAAAACGAAGACCGGACGGCCTTCCACGCGCACCGTGCCCGCGACGACGCCGTCGCCGGGAATCTGGTTCGCGGCCGAGTCCATCCCGAAATCGAGGCAGCGGTGAATGACGAAGGGATCGATCTCGTCGAAGGAGCCCGGGTCTCCCAGCAGCTCGACTCTCTCGCGCGCCGAGAGCTTTCCCGCAGCGTGCTGCTTGGCCACGCGCGCCGCTCCGCCGCCGGCGCGAGCGGCCACGCGCAGCGCCTCGAGGTGCGCCAGCCTTTCGGCCTGCGTCTTCAAAGCGGGATCTTCTTCTTCTCGGCCAGCATCTTCTTCGCCTTCCGGAACATCTCGCCGTGATCGGCGCCGGTGCTGCGGATGGCCTGAGCGTTCTGCATCAGCAGCCGCGCGACCTCCTCGTCCAGCTGCCGCTCGCGATCGCGGTCGAAAACGAGCACGGCTTCGATGGCGCGGCGCAGCTCGGCGGGCGACGCGGCTTTCACGCCCCCTTCGGCCAGGAGCCGGCGGGCAACGAAGGCGGCTTGCGCTTGCAGGCGCGTATCGGAAAGAGACATGCGGGCGCGAGGAGGATAACTCAGGAGATTTCGAAGCCGGGGAACGCGCCGAGGTCCTAACATCCCCCCCGTTGAACGCTCGCGCGCACGATCTCGGCAAGGATTCTGACGACGCGATCCGTCTCGTGGCGGGCATGCTGCGCCGGGGCGAGACAGGCGAGGCGCTGCGCGAGCGGCGGCGCGTGGCGATCTGGAGCGCGTCGGAGACCGGCCTCCATTCCCCCGCCCGCATCGAGGAGCGCGGCACCGCCGTGCGCATCCGGCGCGACGGGCAGAGCCTCCTGATCGCTCGCTCCGGCAACGGCCCCGAGGCTCTTCGCGATGCCGTGCGCGAGGCGGCGCGTCGCGGCGGCGGGGCGCCATTCTTCAAAGCGGTGCGCCGGCCTCCCGACGCTCCGTTCACGCCCGCGCCAGAGCTTCACCCGGAGAGCGAGGTGGCCTCGGCCGCGCTCGCCACGGCCCTGGCCCGCGCGATCCCCGATCCGCGGGGACTCTCACTATCCGTGCAGATCTCCCGCATCGTCCTGGAGCGCGCCGTGATCACGCCGCGCGCCTTCCTCCCCTGCGGCGACGCCACCCGCCTCGAGGCGAGCGGTGTCATCAACCGGCCCGAGGGCACACGCACGTTCGCGTTCCAGTCCTCGAGTCCGTTCGAGGCGGCGGTCCTCGCGCTCACGAGCGCGCTGGCCGAGGCGATCCGGCCCGCCCCGCGCGTGTCGCCCGCGGAAGGAGAGATCGACGTCGTCTTCTCCCCATCCGCCTCCGCGGTCTTCTGGCATGAGGTCGTGGGCCATCCGCTGGAGGCGGCGGGAGGCGAAGGAGGCTCGGTCCTCGCGCGCGTTCTCGATGCCGCCGTCGGGCCGGCGGGCCTCGATGTGGTCGACGACGCCACGCGCGCCGATCTGCCCGGCGGGTATGTCGTCGATGACGAGGGCATGGCCGCACGGCCCGTCGCCCTCCTTCGAGATGGACGCGTCGCCGGCGTCCTGACCGATCGACGCAGCTCGGGACGTGCGGATTCCAACGGACACGGCCGCACGCCCGATTACCGGCGGCCTCCGCGCGCACGGATGTCGAATCTCATCGTCCCGCCCGGCCGCTCGAGCGTGGCCGAGCTCGTGGAGCGCTGCGGTGAAGGGCTCTACGTCACGCATATCTCGGCCGGCGCCGCCGACCCGGAGTCGGGGCGCTTCGTGCTGTTCGTGGACGGCGCCGAGATGATCCGCCGCGGCCGCCTGGCGGCGGCGCTGACGCCGTTCGCGCTCTCGGGCGAGATCCTCTCGGCGCTCGGTCATGTCGATCCGAACCGTGGGAATCAGAGCCTGCCGGCGCTCGGCTTGTCCGTGTGCATCAAAGGGGGCGATGCCCTGCCGGTCGGCGGCTCGGCTCCGGCCGTGCTCGTGCGGAAGCTGAAGGTGAGGGTGTCGAAGCGGTGAGCGCTCCCGCGTCTCCGCCCGATGACGGCCTGTTCGAGCGGCTGGTCCCCGCGATCCGCGCGGACGCAATGGGGCCGGGCCAGGGCTGGGAGCTCTACGAACGCCGCGGCGCGGGACTCGAGCTGACGGAGGACGATGAAGGGCTGAGGATCACGGAATCGCGCGAACGCGGCCTGGCCCTGCGCCTGTTCAAGGCCGGCCGCTGTGCGTTCGCGGCCGCGGGGGCGGCCGGGACGCACGAGCTGCTCGAGCAGGCGAGACAGATGCTGCCCCGCGCGCGTACACGGCGCGGCGTACGGCCCCCTTCCCTGAGCCCCGGCGAATCGGCCGACCCGCATTCGCTCCGCGATCCCGCTCCGCCGGACGAAGCCGCCGCCTTCGAGCTGCTGACCGCGTTCCGCCGAACGCTGACGGCGGCCGGAGGCGGAGCCGTTCAGATCCGAGAGGCCAGCGTGTCTGTCGGCGAGCGCCGGGACCGGCTCGCCTCGAGCGGCGGACGCGACGCCGGCTGGGAGAGCCGCGCGGCCACCCTGGTCGCCACCGTGGTGGGCCGCTCGGCCGCCGGACGCTACGCCGCGCGCGTGGTGGCCACCGCCGCGCGCGCCGAGGACCTGCCCGTCGCGCGGCTGGCTCGGCACGCGGCCGATCGTGTGCTCCTGCCGCTCACGGGCCGCGCGCTG
>JBDSFL010000443.1:0-7129 GCA_039919545.1 Thermoanaerobaculia bacterium
GCGCGAGCGAGCCGGGACGCGACGCGTTCTGAACGCCGTCGCCGAGCGAAATTCCCTTCACGGCCGGGATCGACAGCATCGCGCGCGCGATGCGCCCGTCCAGCTTCTCGTCCCACGACACGTGGGAGCCGAGCCCCGGCGGCACCCCGCGCGCGCCCACGAGAATCGTGCCGCCGAGCGTGTCCCCCCGCTTCGCGGCCTCATCCACGGCGGTCTTCACCGCCCCCTCGATGGCGCGGTCCAGGAGCCGGAACGGCGAGCCGTCGTCGAGCGCGGCCAGGTGCGAGAAGCGGAAGCCGAAGGGTTCAGGCACCCGGACGTGCAGCTCGCCGATCGAGAGCACGCCGCTCATCACCTCGATGTCGAAGGCAGTCAGGAAGATACGGCAGAGTGCTCCGGCCGCCACGCGCGCCGCGGTCTCCCGCGCGCTGGCTCGCTCGAGGATGTCGCGCAGGTCGCGACGGCCGTACTTCAGCCCGCCCGCGAGGTCCACGTGGCCGGGGCGCGGCGAGGTGAGCGAACGTTTCCGAGCGGCTTCCGGGTCGACCGCGAGCGGGTCCATCACTTTTTCCCACGTCTTGTGGTCGAGGTTCGCGATCTCGAAGGAGACCGGGCCTCCGAGCGTCTCGCCGCCGCGCACGCCGCCCGTGAAGCGCACCGTGTCGCGCTCGATCTTCATCCGGCCGCCTCGCCCGTATCCGTGCTGGCGGCGGGCGAGGTCGCGGTCGATCGTGGCAGCGTCGAGGGCGAGGCCCGCGGGAAGGCCGGTGACGATTCCGGTGAGGAGCGGGCCGTGCGATTCGCCGGCGGTCGTGAGCGTCAGGCGCGGCATGCGCCGAGTGTAACCGTCACGCCGCGCGTCATTGGCACTGCATCTCCACCAGCACGAGCACCTCGGCCCGCTCGCGCCAGGTCTGAAGCGTGTCGAGCTGCTCCACGAGCAGGCGGTCCGCCACGGAGAGGCCGGACGTGACGCCGATGGATTCGGCGAGCGCCCGCACGTCGGCCACCAGCTCGGCGCGCGCGCCGAGACGACGCCTCTGCGCGGAGGCCATGCCCATGAGCTCCTGCCGGTAGGTCGCGCCGCTGGCCGGCAGATCGAAGAGGCGATCGATCGGACGCGTCATCGCCATCTGCTCCGCGGTGGCCCCCATGGTTTCTCCGGGGCGGGGGATGAAGAAGACGAGCTCGGGGGGGAGCGCGGGGAGCGTGTAGCCCGCATCCTCGAGCACGGCGAGCGATTCGGCGACGCGGCGCAGGATGCCGACGCGATCCTTCACCGTCGCATCGGGCGCGATCTCGGCGAGATATTCGGGCAGCTTCTTCACCCCCTCGAGCATCGGCCGCACGATCCAGACGAGATGCTCGTCGGCGGTGCGCTCGCGCACGAGGTCGCGGAAGCCGCCCGGAAAGAGCTCCGGGTGCAGCAGCCGGACCGCGTTCAAGTCTTTCAGCAGCGCGCGCCGCTCCTCGTAGAACAAAAGCTCTCGCTCCTCGTCGGGGAACGCGTAGGGCACGCCGACGAGCCGCCGGCCGAACGGATCCTCCAGCTCGGCCAGCGGGATCGCCTGCCCGTCGTTCGTGAAGCGCGGGGCGAAGTTGCGATCGAGCACTCGGTAGGGACCCACGAAAGATGCGGACGCTTCGACGCGCGTGGAATCGGGCGTGGTCTCCACGAGCGGCTCGTTCACCAGCTGCTCGCGCTCGGCGAACGTGAGCGCGTCGTCCACGCTATGCAGCGCAGCGATGGTCTGAGCCAGGGTGGGGCGCTCGCGCCAGACGCTGCGGCACATGGAGGCGATCAGCACGCGCAGCGGTTCCGGGATGCCGGGCGGGAACTCGAGGATCGCCTCGTCCTTGCGGATCTTCGATTTGAGGAGCGCGTTCTCGCTGGCGGGAAAGTTCTTCGGCAGCCGTCCCGCCGCCACGCGATAGAGCGTGAGGCCGAGCGCGAAGACGTCTTTCGAGAGCACCATGCGCCGCCCCTCGGCCGGATCCTCGGGCAGCTTCTGCGAGAAATTCTCGGCGGGCATGTACGGAAGGGTTCCCTCGAGGCTATTCCCGAGGCTGTACTGGTTGAGCTGCTCCTCGGGCGAGGACACGATGTCGAAATCGATGAGGCGCACCCGGACGCTGGTTTCCCCCTCGGCCGTCACGCGTCCCTCCACGCACAGGTTCTCGGGTTTCACGTCGGCATGGATCAGCCCGTGGCGGTGCAGGTGGTCGAGCCCGCGTGCGGCATGGATGCCGACGTCGATGAGCACGCCGAGCGTCAGCCCGCGACGCGCGACGTAACGGGCGAGGCTCATACCGGGGGCGAAGTCGAACACGTCGCAGCGCTCGCCGTCGATGAGCCCGCTGGCCCAGAAACGCTGGATCACCGGGTGCCGGGGGAGCGTGCCGAGCCGCTCGCGCACGAGCGCGTCGCGCAGGCTGCGCAGCAGCTCTTCGACAGCGCTGACCGCGGGGTGATGCTTGCGCACGGCCAGCTCGCGCCCGGCGAAGAGATCCCACGAACGCTGCACGGTGTTCATGCCCCCGCCGTCGAGCGCGATGGGTGCGGCGACCGGGTAGGCGGCGTGGAAGCCGCGCACGTCGCAGCTCACGAACTGATACGCCTGCGGCAGGCTGAGCTCGACCGGGAGCGGCGGGCGCCCGAGGGATTTCCGGATCTCCTTGACGACCTCCGACCAGCGGGCCGGGTCGCCGGCGATCCGGATGGCGGCCAGGTCGATGCGGTCACGAATTGCGCGAGTGGGGCTCCGGCGCGCCGGCGGCAGATTCGGAACAGGAGCCGGGGTCTGTGACATCAGTCACCATCCTGGAAGCGGCGCAGCGGTGTTTCGTGGAGCGGAACCCGAGGGCTCTCGCCACGGCGCGACAGGATGTGCTGCACGATCTGCACAGCGTGATTACGCCCGTTCTCGATGAAGAGTTTTCCGATGGAGACGCCCGCGGCGACCACGCCGGCGAGGTAAAGCCCCGGGACTCCGCTTTCCATGGTGTCGGGATCGTGCACCAGATGACCGTCGCCCGTCACCTCCACCCCGATCGAGGAGAGAAAATCGAAGTCGGGGTGGTACCCCGTCAAGGCCAGGACGAAATCGTTTCTGAGCTCGAACGGGCCGCCGGGACCCTTCAGCGAGACGCTCGTGGACTCGATCGCGGTGACGACCGTGCCGAACAGCGCCTTGATGCTTCCTTCCTTCACGCGGTTCTCGAGGTCCGGCTTCAGCCAGTACTTCACGCTCGCGCCGAACTCCGCCTTGCGCACGGCCATCGTGACGTGCGCTCCGTTGCGATGAAGGTCGAGGGCCGCCTCCGCTGCCGAGTTCTTCCCGCCCACCACCAGCACGTCGGTCCCGGCGTACGGAAAGGGCTCGGAATAATAGTGCGAGACCTTGGGCAGCTCCTCACCCGGGACGCCGAGCGGATTGGGATGATCGAAGAAACCGGTCGCGACCACCACGTGCCGCGCCGCGTACGTCTCCTTCGAGGTCGTGACGCGGAAGCCCGATTCCTCTCGGGAGATTCCTGTCACGCGCTCGTAGAGGTTGATCGCGAGCCCCGAACGCTCGGCCGCCTTGCGGTAGTAGACGAGCCCCTCGCGCCGCGTGGGCTTGGCGGCGCGCGTGACGAACGGGAGCTGCCCGATCTCGAGCAGCTCGGGCGTGGAGAAGAAGACCGTCTCCTTCGGCCAGCTCACCAGCGTGTTGAGGAGCGCGCCCTTCTCCACGACGAGCGTGGAGAGCCCCTGGCGCCGGGCCTCGATCGCGCAGGCGATCCCGACAGGCCCGGCCCCGACGACGAGGAGATCGAGAAGGATCACGCCCGATCCGCGGGCGTCAGTGGACGACGCCGCAGCCGATCCGCCCGCCGGCGTTCCCCGAGGGCTGCGTCTTCATGTCGTCTTCTTTGGCGTGCACGATCACCGCGCGATCCAGGACCGAGTTCGGTCCGGGGGAAACCGTGAGAAGAGTCGTGTCGACTTCGATGTGCCCCTTGCCGTCGGCGCCGACGGTCATGTTGCCGAAGTCGCCCGCGTGATGCTGGGACGCATCCGGCGCTCCGTGCGGCGTGGTCCCCGGGTTGAAGTGCCCGCCCGCCGAGGCCGCATCCGGGGCCGAGCAGTCTCCCTTCTCGTGAAGGTGGGCCGCGTGAGTGCCCGGCGCCGCCCCCGTCACGTCGATGACGACGTGCACGCCGCCGCCCTTCGTCTCCGTGAACGTGGCCGTGCCCGCCAGGGCGCTGCCGCTACGGGCCTCGAGGGTGGTGCGCGCCGAATGTGCGGCGGCACCCGAATCCGAACCCGGGGACGAGGCGCAGCCCAGCACCAGCGTCGATAGACCGAAGGCGAGAACGATGTCGAGGTTTCGCATTTCCGGACCTCCGCGGCGATTCTAAGGGGAGCGGCCTGTAGCACATTCATGCGACGATCACGGCGGAGGGAAACGATGTCCGCTCTCCGCATCCGCCGTTCCCGAACTGCCACCGCGGCGCTTGCCGCAATGCTCCTTTCCGCGGCCTCCCCGATCGCGCTCGGGGCCAAGCCGCCGGCCACTCCCGTCCCCCCGAAAAAGGTCGTCCTCGTCGAGGCCCAGGGCTCGGAAGCGCTCGTCGACCCGTTCATCTCGCGCTTCCTGTCCGAGGTCAGCGATCGCAGCGACATCGCCATCGTCGACGCGCGCCTCTCGGGGGCGCACATGTCGGAGCTGAAGCTCTCGCCGCCGACGGAAGAGGCCAAGGCCTTCAAGGCCGCGTGGCCCGCCGACCTCTACCTTTCGGTGAACCTCCCGGATTGCACCACCAAGGGAAGCCAGAACACCGTTCAGGGCTTCAACGACCCGATGACGGGTGCGCGAACCTACGAGACGATCCGCAACGTCTGGACCGAGTGTCCCGCCACCGCCACGCTGATCGACGCCAAGGACGGCAAGGTGGTCTCGAGCGCGACGGTGACCGGCCAGCGGAAGGAGAACCCCGAGGATCCCGACACGGCATCGGACCCGACCTCGGCGGCCGAGCAGGAAGGCGCCGAGAAGGCGGCCAAGAAGCTCTTCGGAGCGCGGAAGAAGTAGCGCTCGAAAGGGACGGATCTCAAACGACGAGCTTGAATCCGCTGGCCCAGAACACCATCAGGCATCCCTGCAGAATCGCGAACGCACCGGTGACGGCATCGTCGACCAGCGGCTTACGCGCCAGAGTCGCGAGCAGGATGGGTACGGGAAACACGGCGAGCAGGTAACGGGGCATCGAGTCGAGGCCCGTCGCCAGCGGCACCGCGATCAGCAGGAGACTCAGCACGGCGAACGGGAATCCAACCCGGCGCACGAAGGCGAGCAGGAATCCCAGCACGAGAAGCGTCATCCATGCGGAAAAGGACTTGTTCACATCGGGGTGGACGAGTCCGCTCGCGAGCACGCTCAACGGCGAATGCAGCCCACGGTTCCACGAACTTTGGATTCGTATAAATGCGAGAGAGTCGCCAGTCAGGAAGTAGTTGTAAGCACCGAACGCCACGAATCCGAGCGGGGCGAGGAAGAGCGCCAGTCCACGGCGCTCCAAAGGCAGTTGCAACACACGCCGGCGATTCCAGTACTCGAGCACGAGCGGAATCACGAGAAGCACTCCGACGGATCTCGTGAGAGACGCAAGGAACGCTGCCGTTGCGGCAGGCCAGAGACGATCTTCTGCGACCCAGCAGAACGCCAGGATCGAGAGCGCGAGGAACAATGATTCGGAGAACACGCCGGACAGGATGAAGGCCGTCGGAAACAGCACGAAATACTTCACGGCGCGTCTCGCCACGCGATCGCCATGTCTGGAGCGGACGAGCCGAAGCAATGCAAAGCAGGCCACGACGAGGCAGACGTTGGACACGACGAGCCCCGCGTTGAAGGGTCCTCCGAACAGAGGGCCGAGGGCTCGCATCGAGAGAGGATAGAGAGGAAAGAACGCATAGTTGGCCTGGTTGAGTATCTCGGGGCCGCTTCGGCGAGCCGTCGAGTAGCCAAACTTCGCGATGTCCAAATACCAGCCCGAATCCCAAACACCCCAGATCGCGAGCCAGAGGGATTTCGAGTATTCCCAGGGGAAGGGTTCCGTCCGGAGCGGACGCAGGAGGAGGCGGGACATGACGCCAACGCAGACAAGAACGGCACGGGTGACGACAAGCAGGACGAGGACGTACGCGGCGTCTCCCCGTCCAGACGGTCCCTTTGGCTCTCGCGCGGTTGATCCCTCTTTCGTGCGTCCAATCGGCTCTTCGCTCGCCACCATATGCGCTGGTAGGTATTGTAGCTGAATGCCTCTAATCCAAGTTGATTCGGAAGTCACCAGTTCGAAGGGGAGCAGCCCCGATCAGCGGAGAGGGGAGAAGCCGGCTAGTGTGAACCCATAGCGATCGCAGCTCGCGCCGGCTTCTCACGGACAGAAACTTGCTCAGGCATCGGGAAGAGGATCTCGCTCAGGAAATCAGGCAATTGCAACCCGGAATCAACTTCAAAAGCAAGGAAAGTACGGAGCTGCAGCTTCGGGTCTAAGGAAGTTCCACGCTGGTCCTTGATCGCCCCCGGGTTCCTGTAGGATCCATGGGTTGTGAAAATCATCATTCGCCTTTGTATAGGGGATGTGCTTCACCCAACCGAACTCTTGCTCATACCAGAAGTCTTCACGCCTAAGACAGGAAGACGTGTCGCTCGACCAGCACCAGTAATGATACTTTAGAACGATCACATCTTTTACCTCTCTTTTCCCACCCAGATCTTGAGGTGATGGTCCCCATGTTTCATGAATTATGAAGTCTCCATTTCCACCTGAAGCGGTACAGGAACAGTTTACGCAAGTGTCAAGCGAGTCGTCGTTAGTTACAATGACTGTGCCGGGTTCGCCACCGTAAGCCCACCTGCGCGTCATCGGAACGTTAGTGTTGTAGAGGCTCTTTCTGTAGTCGCGAGAGTGATCCACAGGGGACCGCAGGTCACGACATGGAGGTTCAAGGTCACTGTGAATTGACCAAGCGTATTCTGTTATCCAACCATAGATAAACTGATCGTCTACGAGGTTGATATCCCAAGTGTCCCCTGCGACTGTTCCAAATCCTTTAAGGTAGTAGATCTTGTCTGGAAAA
>JBDSFL010000448.1:0-5545 GCA_039919545.1 Thermoanaerobaculia bacterium
GAGGCGCGCACCCTCCTCCTGATGCCCGTCAAGGACCTCCTCCAGTTCACCACGCAGCTGGTCCCCTTCTTCTCACGCCGGATCAACTGGCACGGGCACGAAGCGCGGCTCGGCCCGCGGACGCTTCTCTTGCCCCTTCATCGCGACGTCCCGGCGCTTCTTTGAGCGGGCTCGCGCCTCTCGCGAACACGGTCGTCCTGCGTTCCTGGATTTTCCTCGTCGCCTCGAGCGGATTCCAGGTCGGCTGGCTGCTCTCCCTGAAGGAGAGTCACGGTTTCACCCGGCTTCTTCCCATGGTCGGCTACGTCCTCTTCGGGCTTGGTTCGGCGATGTGTCTCTCGCGGTCCCTCGAAGGTCTATCCCTGAGCACCGCGTATGCCGCCTGGACCGGGATCTCGGTCGCCGGCTCGGTGCTCGCGGACTCGTCGGTCCTGAACCGCCAGGGCGCTCCGCGGCTCCTCTGCATCCTCGTGATCCTGGCTGGCGCGACCGGACTCAAGCTCACCGAGGCCGCGCCGCGCTGAGCATCGATCGAAGGGCTCGGCACTCTTCAGACGAGCGCCCGCCGGTTGACGACCACCGAGGACCCCTCGTCTTTCTTGGCGACCCCCTTCACCTCGGCCGCGAGCTCCACCAGGCGGTGGTAGCCGAGTCCCGGCTCGCCTCGCCAGGAAACCAGGCCGAAGGAGATCGTCATGAGTCCGAAGCGGCGTGAGACGCCCTGCCGGTCGACGCTCGTGATTCCCCCGCCTTCGCGATCTGCCGGATCGTAGAGGGATCGGACGGCGGCGGAAAACTCGCCAGCCGCGGCCCACGCGCGCTCCTCGGCGCCTTCGGACGAGAGGACGAACGCGAAGTCGTCTCCCCCCGGGTTGACGAGGAGGTCGCCCTCTGCGTTCATGAAATGGCGACGAAGGACATCGGCTGCAAGGAGCAGGACCTGATCGCCCCGTCCGAATCCATAGCGGTCGTTGAAGGGCTTGAAGTCGTCGAGGTCGGCCCACCCCAGCGCGAACGGCTGTCCCTTCAGGAGCAGGCTCTCCACGGTTCGCTCGAGGATCAGCGTCCCGGGAAGTCCCGTGAGCGGATTCGACTGGAAGGCGTACTCGAGCTTCAGCCGGGTCATCTCTCCCAGGAGGAGGTCGACGGGGAGCAGGCCGTGGTATTCGCCGCTCTCGGTCGTGACGACGAGCGGGTCGAAGCGCCTTCCGGCTGGCCGCCGCGCCACCACCTCGGAGGCTCTCTCGAGGGTCGCCGAAGCGGTCAGGACATCGTGCCCTCCGCTCCGCTCCGAGACCAGCTGGGAGACGCTTCGATCGCGCCAGACGGAGAAACCGAACTGGTGGGAAAGCTCGGAGAGCAGCGTGCGCCGCGTGAGAAGACCGATCGGTCGGCCTCCGGAAAGCACGGGAACCGCGGCGAGCGCCGGGCGCGCGTCGAAGCACGAGACGAGCGAAGCGACCGTGGCTTCGGGGAGCGTCCCTTCCTCGGGCACGGCCAGGGAGCCGATGCGCACCTCTTCCCGCGTGAAGAGCTGCCGCGCCGAGACCTTATCGATACGGCGCCCGTCGAAGGCGCCCAGCGGAGCGGGGCGCGCGATGAAGTAGCCCTGACCCAGCGGAATTCCGCAGGCTCTCACGACCTCGATGTCTTCAGCGGTCTCGATTCCTTCGGCGATGACCGTGCAGCCGATTCGCCGCGACAGCGCCTCGATGGATTCCAGGAAGAGGCGGCGTCTCGGGTGGGCCGAGGCGCCCGTCACGAGCGAACGGTCGAGCTTCAGGAAGTCGGGGCCCAGCTCGACGAGGAGATGGAGGTTGCTGTAGCCGGCGCCGAAGTCATCGATGGCGAAGAGGAAGCCTTCGCTCCGGAGCGGGGTCAGGAGACGAGCGAAGGCTTCCGGCTCCTTGATGCGCACGATCTCGGTGAGCTCGAAGACGATTCGATCCGGACGGAATCCCGCCGCCCGAATCAGTCGGGAGATCTCCGCGCTGGCGGCGCCTTCCTTCAGGAACGAGGAGGCCGACAGGTTGAGAAACAAGAGAGCCTCGCGCAAGGGCGCCGCGGACACGAGGTGCGTCTTCAATGCGGCGAGCTCGAGCTCGACGAAGAGGTCGGTGCCCAGAGCCAGGGCAAACGCCTCTTCTGGGCCCGAGACTCCGAGCTCGGCGGGGAGCCTCAGGAGGGCCTCGTATCCAGCGACCACGTCGTGCCGCACCGAGCAAATCGGCTGGAAGACGCTCGTCAGCTCACGGCGCCGTTCGAGGATGTGAACCGTGCGGTCGCGCGCCGTCGCCATCGAGCGAATCGGCTCGAGGGGCAGCGGGCCCTCGAGGTGGTTCCCGCTCAGCGGACGATCTCTTCGCGCGAGCGACACGGAGCGGATACTCCTCAGATGGGAGCCGAGGGACCGGCGAGGGCGGCGCTCCGGAGGAGAAACTCCGCGACGCGCATCCGGAGGGCAACGGGGTTGCCCTTGCTGATGTATCCGAGCGTACCGAATTTCGCGACGGCCCGCCTGAGAGCGTCCTCGTCATTCGAAGAGAAGAAGACGAGGGGAATCCGGCGGGTCTTGGGCTCCTCGCGGAGGATTCCGACGAGATCCTCGCCCGAGAGCCCGGGCATGTTCACGTCGAGCAGAACGAGGTCCGGCTGCAGGTTGGCGGCGACCCTCGTGGAGCCGAACGCCCGCTGGTGGGTGAAGACCTCATACCCTTCCTCTTCCAGGATCGCCCTGGCCGAGATCAGATGTGCGGCGTCATCGTCGATCACGAGGATGCGCGGTGTGCTCATGAAAGCCCTCCTTCGGGGATTGCGGGAATCCGGACGGTGAATGCCGTGCCCTCGCCGAACACGCTGGTGAACGAGATCGCACCACCCAGGAGCTCGACGAGCTGCAGGGAAATGGCGAGGCCCAGCCCCGTCCCGAGATGGCGTTTGGTCTTGGCGTCCTCGAGCTGACTGAAGACCTGGAAGAGCCGCTCGCGGTCCTCGTCCCGGATTCCGATGCCCGTGTCCGAGATCACCAGGGTGGCCACGTCGTCCCGCACATCGTGCGACAGCGTGATCGACCCGGCATCGGTGAACTTCGCGGAATTTCCGAGAAGGTTCAAGAGGATCTGCCGGAGCTTGACCGGATCCGACGTGAACCAACGTGGCTCGTGAATTCCGTCTGTCGTCCCGAGCACTCGGACGGGCTTGGCTCCCACCAGGAGCCGGGTCGTCTCGAGAGCCTCCTGAACCAGGGAGTCGAGGTCGAAGCGCTCCGGGAAAACCTGCATCTTCCCCGCCTCGATCTTCGAGAGATCGAGGATGTTCGTGATGATGCTTCGGAGGCTCATCGCACTCGAGACGAGGAGCGCGAGCCGGTCCTTCACCTGCCCCACGTATCCCTTCTCGGCAGCCATCCTCACGAGCTCCGACAGCTCCACGATGGCGTTCACCGGAGAGCGCAGCTCATGGGTCACGTGGGCGAGAAACTGCGACTTGACCTGGTCGAGGCGCTCCAGCTCCTGCGTGCGCGCCCTCGAGAGATCTTTCTCCATGAGCACGTTCGCGAGAGTCTGGCTATGGAGCACGACCATCTGCCGCACGGAGAGCAGGCCCTCGTACCGTCCTTCGGAGTCCACCACGACGAGGTCGTCGTAGACGGACTCGGGCGCGCGCGCCACGGCTCTGCCGAGGGCCTCGTCGAGACGCATGTCCCGGGCGACGACGAGGGGGCTCGCGTCGGCCAGCTCGGAAATCGCCTTTCGGCCGTAGAGCTCCCAGCCGTACCGGCGGAAGACCGCGAAGAGGAATTTTTGCCGGGTCAAGAGGCCCACGGGAGCATCCCGTTCCACGACCGCGACCGCGTCCAGGCTCGCATCGACCATGAACGTCTGGCTCACGTCCGAAACGAGAGCCGTCGGCGGGTACCACGCCCGGCTGGTCACCACATCCGCGACCATGGCGAAATCGCTCGGATCCTCGCTCATGGCGCGGAGCATTCGTCACGAGCATGCTTGCGCCATGAGGTTCGTGTTAATCCTGTGCGTGAACTCGACGTCTGCGTCCTGGTGATCCAGGCGGGCACGATGGAACTCAGGCTCACCGAATCGGCGCACGGACATTCACGAATTCTCAACATCAGTCGCGTAGGTTTCCGCTCGAGCCGGGCGATTCGAACCCCCCGGCCTCTGAGGGGGCTCTCGGAGCCCCAGCGGCCCCCAAGGGTCGACGGTTCATATCCCGTTCAGCTCGTGACTTCGAGTGAAGAGACCGCTTGACCTTCGGAGAAGGAGTCCGGATCTGAAGGCGGGGGTACCTACGTCGAAACCTTTGGAAATGGTGGAGCATTGGTGTCGATTATCGAACTGCGATTCTCGCTTCGATTCGCTCGTCCATAGCGCTATCAGGTTCTGCTGCTACGAGTTAGCGTCCAGATCTGCAGTACGGATCCGATTCGAAGAAGCACCCCGGGGGTGGTTCTTCAGTTTTCGGCATGATGCATCTGCATCATGGGCTTTCCCAAGAGCGCGAAATCCAGAACAGCTAGTTAAGAGGGGAAGCCTATCGGGCCGTGGAACCCGAGGGCGCCAATCGAAGTGCGCCACCTCGGTCAAGCTCGTCCTGAAGAAGCTGGACGGCGTCGAGGACGCGCGCGTCTCGCTGGAGGCCAGGGAAGCCACGGTCCGCTACGACCCGGCGAAGGTCACGCCGCAGAAGATGGTCGAGACGATCCAGGCGAGGCTCCCATACCGGTCGAAGGTCGCACCCGTTACGCCGACGAAGTGAGCGGCTGCTCGACCTACGTTCGCCGGGGCCGAGTCCCATTTGGCGAAAGCGCCTTGGCTCCTGCGGGGCGGCGGGCGGGCGGCCTGGGGGCCGAAAGGGCGAACTCGACCGCTGCATCCACCCACGACGCGAGCGAGGATTCCGTGACCAACCCCTCGGAACCCACGTACACCATTCCGCGCAGCGGCCGTCCCGTGAAGTCCATCGGCCGGACGTGCGGTCGCTCCAGCGCGCGGTCGTAGCGCTCGGGACCGACGCGGACCATCAGGTCCCTGCCGACGACCCCGCACGCCATCGAACCCGCGACCATGAAGGCGATCCCGCCGAACATCTTCCGCTCGACGACGGCGTCACGCACCTGCAGGGTCCGTCGAATCCGCTCGGCCAGGCCCTCGCCGTACGCCATGTCGGCCCCTCTCGGGACACGAGGATAGCGCCCAAATCCGTGCTCACCTTGCTCCGGAATCGACGCTCAGCCCGGTCCGGAACCCTCAAAGATGTGAACTTGGGTCTAGGAGGCTGGTGTCAAACGGCGTGGGCCGCGCGGGTGGGTCTTGCGGAGCGAGATCAAGGCGCGTCGACCGATAGCTGTAGTTGGCTCTACGCATCGGTCGATGCAACGCCGAGATCGCCCGCAACCCCCACCCGCCCGGAGGGTTCCGGCGGCGTGGGGCGATCTGCTGTGTTGGCGCTCCTCGAGCGAGAGCCAACTCGCCCCTTGCGTCGCGCCGCCTTGCAGCTCACCCCACGGCGCTCGGAACGCGGCCCA
>JBDSFL010000455.1:0-2674 GCA_039919545.1 Thermoanaerobaculia bacterium
CAGGCGCGATTCCGGTGACCTCCGCCACGGCCGGATCCCATTCGACCGTCAGCTCCATCGCCGAGGTGTCGGCCAGGCCGCCTCTTCCCTGCAGGCTCACGACGGTATTTCCGTTGGGCTTGATCTCCGCGGCGCCCGTCTCGAACGCCAGCGCCGGACCGGGTGCCGCGAGGTTCGAAGAGGAGTCGGCGGTCGGCGTATCGCCGCCGGCACGGGGCGCCACGGGCCGCGGCCGCGGTGCGGGAGTGGGCGCGGGAGCGGGGACGTCGCGCTTGAAAGGATCGGTGGGCGCGCCGCCCTGGATCACGTTCGAAGGAGCCGGGTTGGCCGGGGCTCCCAGGGGAGACGGGCTCACGGGGCGCGTGGGCCGCTGCGGCTCGACGGGGGCGGAGTCGAAGGGCGACCCCACCGCGTTCGGCGATTCGAGCCGCGTGTTCATCCCGGAGAAGCTCACGTTGTTCTCCGTGCCGACCCAGATCGGCAGGAGGTCCTCGTCCGTGATCTGCGGCGCCCGGATGATGTGAGGTGTCAGGGTGAGCAGCAGGTCGGTGCGCGAGGTCTCGTCGTGCGAGTTGGAGAACAGCTGACCGATCAGAGGGATGTCGCCCAGGAAGGGGATCCCCGTCTTCACCTTGCTCACGTCGTTCCGGATCAAGCCGGCCAGCACGTTCGTCTCGCCGTCGCGCAAACGGATGGTGGACGTGATGGTGCGGGTGCCGATGATCGGCTGAGCCGGCTGGCCCGCCACGACGGGGGCAAATCCATTCAGGTTGGAGACCTCGATGGTGAGCTTGAGCGTGACTTCCTTGTTGTGGTGGACGCGAGGCTCGAGGTCGATCTTGATACCGACGTCCTGATACTGGAAGGACGTGATCGGGATGACCCCCTGCCCGCCGATGGACTGCGTCGTGTTGACGGTGGTCACGGGGATGGGAACCCGGTTTCCGATCGTGAGCTGCGCCTTCTCGCCTTCCGCGATCCGGAGCTGGGGCTTGGCCAGCACCTCGGCGTCGGTGTTGTTCTTGATGAAGGTGAACTGGATCTGCGGGATCGAGAACGCGAAGTCCGAGAGCCCGATCTTGAAGAGGTCCTTCCAGGGCAGGCTCGCGATGGCGCCCGTCGTGGGCTCCCCTTTCGCATTGAGGGTCGTTCCGGTCAGCACCCCGGTCGTCTGATAGGCCGCGAGCGAGGTCCCCAGCTCCAGCACCTTCTTCGTGCTCAGCTCCACGAGCTCGACGTCGACCACGACCTCGGACTTGGCCTTGTCGTTGACCTCGATGATCTTCTCGGCGACCGAGACCTTGTCGGCCGTGTCTCGGATGACGATGGCGTTGAGCTGGGGCACGGCGGCGATCCGCCGGAGATCGAGGATGTTGCGGACCATCGCGGAGACGTCTTTCACATCACCGTTGGAGAGGAAGAACGTCCGGATGACCAGATCTTCGTATTCCTTGCGGTTCTGGTTGGTGTCCTGCGCGATGAGAATCGTCTTCTCGTCGATGACCTTGTAGAAGTGGCCTGCCTGGCGCATCGCCGTCTCGAGAGCCTTCTGGAACGTCATCTCCCGCAGGTCGATCGTGAACTTGTCGTCCTTCAGCTGCGGGTCGTAGATGATGTTGATCCCCGCCGCGGAGGCCAGGAACTGGTAGATCTTCTTGATCGGAGTTTCCTGGGGAAAGCTGGCGTTGATCAGCTTCGTCGACGAGGGGCTCAGCATCGGCGGAGTCGCCCGGGCCCCCTTCGTCCTCGCCTTGGCCCGCTCGACGGCGGTTCCTCCCGCGCTCTCCACCTTGCGCTGCTCGATGTCCGAGAGCGTGCGCTTCCAGTCCTGGGACGCGACGTCGTTCGTGGGGTCGAGCGCGACGGCCTGCTCGAATTCCAGAGCCGCCAGATCCAGCTGCCCGGCGCTCCGGTGGAGCTTGCCGCGCTGGTAGTGAGACTGCGCGGCCTTCATCTTCGCTCGCGCCAGCGAGAGCCGGTAACGGTTGTTTCCCGGATCCAGCGTCAGGGCCTTCTGGTAGGCCATCACGGCGATGTCCCAGTGCTCGCGCGCCTCTTCGTGGCTGGCCTGCCGGAACGCGCGCGTCGCGGTGCAGCCCGAGCCGGCGAGCGCCACGCAGGCGAGCAGCGCGAGGAGCGGTCGATTCGAGTTTTTCAAGATGCGGAGTCCCTTCATCGAACGCCTTCCGGCTGCGACATCGCCAGGCGTCGTGTGATCTCGGGGGGGAGGCCGACGAACCCGAAGTCCACCGACTCCTGGTTGATCTGGCGGATGATGAACCGGCCGTCGAGGGTGTCGCCGGTTCTCGCGTTGATCAGTCGTCCATTGTCTTCGAGTGCCACGATCGGTTGCTCCTTCGGTCCGAAGATTCCTACCGCCTTGTACGGAATGACCGGCGGAACTATCGGGGTGGGCGGGGGCGGAGGGGTGGGCTTCGAAGGCCCGATGGAAAGTGGATCGCCCATCATCGGCACGCGGGTGGGGGCGGGCGGCGGATTGGTGGGCACCGGCGTGGGTCGATCGTAGAAGCGGAACACGTTCCGCTGGACCGTCGCGATCATGGGGCCGCGATTCACGTCGATGGCGAGCGTGGGAATCGTGTCGGCGGAGTAGCCCGCCCCCGCTCCGCGCGTGCGCTGCGCACGGCCGCTGGCGCCCGTGCCCGTCGCTGCG
>JBDSFL010000543.1:0-5287 GCA_039919545.1 Thermoanaerobaculia bacterium
CCTTCCAGCGGGACGGATCCGGGTTGTGTTTCACCGCGTGGTAGGCGAGCGCGAGACTGATGACGCAGTCGTCATAGTTCTTGTCGCCGGGCGGTGCGGAATACGTCATCAGGCCCGAGGGGCGACGCACCATCTGGTACGCCTGCAGCTCGTTCAGGACCGGAACGATTGGTGGATAGCTGATGGTCTGCCGCTCGATCGCAAGCGACAGGTCTTCGATGATCGTCTGCTTCGACAGGTTGTTCGTGTCGAACGCGTGAACAGGAAGCTTCGACTTCCGGAGCGCCTCAATGAGCACGTCTCCAATGGAGTTCTGTTCGGCGACGATCTGAACCGATCCGTGCCGGTGGGAATTCCACTTGAGGTACATCGCCTCAAGGCGCGCGCGCTGAAACTCCCAATCGATCTTGTTGAACCGGTCGTGGTCAACGACTTCTTTCGACCGCGTGTCGAGGCACGTCAGAACAGTGAAGTCGTGGGATTTGCCCCAGTCCACTCCGATGACGAACGAGCCCTCGTACGGCTCGCGGGGAAGAGCGGGAGCGGTTGCACACTTGGTCACGCCGCGGAACACGCCGCCCGCGTCTTCAATGAACTCGGCCAGGACTTCCTGCCGGAAGTTCTGCTCCGTCATCTCCTCGTACATGTCCACGAGTTCCGAGAACGTGAGGTCCGTGTTCTCGTAGGGATGCGGCTTCCTGATGAGGCCCGCCGACGTGACCTCTACGCCGAGAGAGGGGATCTGCCAGGCCGCCCAGTTGGGCCTTGGCTTGTCGGGGTCGGTGGCGTCCCGGTAGGCTTCCCAGAACCAATTGCGGCCCTTCGGGGTGCCGATGATCCACGCCTCACCGAGCGTGTCCATCAGCATGGGGCGAATGACCTTCTTCCACGCGTCTGGGTGGCAGTCCCCGGCTTCGTCGAGGACGACGATGTGAGCCGTCTTGCTGCGCGCGTTGTCGGGGTCGTCGAGAGAGCGGAGGATGATCCGCCCGCCTGTTGGACTCAGGAAGGATCTGTCTGTCTTGTTGGGCTTGAAGACGCCATGCGTCGCCCTCGCGAGCTCGTCATAGGCCGTCATCACCTGGTCGTAGACAGGCGCGCCCCAAAGGGCCTGTCCGCCGTCGAGAACGACCGGAATGACGCGAGAGAGACCGCCAGTGGTCTTGCGCCAGCGTCGGCCGGCCGAGAGGACATTGAAGCGCCTACGCTCCCGCAGGACTCGGCATTGACCGGGATGCGGCCATGGAAGGGTGATCTGCATGGATGTTCAGGAACTGACCGCTTCGGTAAACTTCAGGAATGAAGCTGAACGGAATGATTCAAGTCCTCGACCCGGTCACCCTCGCGCTCGTCGATTGGGAGCACGCCGAGCTGACCGAGGAAGAGCCAGAGCCGACCCAAATGTATGGCGGCCCGTACGAGATCCAAGGCCCATGGGGTTCCGTGCCTCTGATCCTCACGGCCTACCGGATGAATGACGAAGCAACAGCGCTCTACGGCGGCGGCGATACGCTCGACATGCGAATGCTTCGCTTGTTGGGGCACGGAGCAGCGGACGGAGCGTCGTTCAAGACGGTCGGCTTGGTCGGATTCGCGGGCCGCTGGTGCGTCTACTTCGAGCCCGGAGCCCTGGTGAGCGATTAGCGAGCGTCTCTCCGCCCTGCCACACCGTTTTCAGACACGGGAGCAACCCGCGCGGTAGGTGTCACCGAAATGATTGAGAGAAACGCCCTAGCGATCACCTTGCGGTCGCAGTCGCCAGGGCGTCTGGCCAGGGGGTCTATACCCTGGGGATGGGATTGGCAGGCCCGCGAGGAGTTGAACCCCGACACGCGGATTTGGAGTCCGCTGCTCTACCGCTTGAGCTACGTGCCTATGTGAATAGCCGGCGTCCTGCCTCTAGACGATCCCCTTGGTGGGGGAGCGAGCGCGCTCACTCGCGTCTCCGGCCTGAATTCGAATGGTGACGGGGGCGGGATTCGAACCCGCGACATCTGGCTTATGAGGCCAGCGCTCTGACCGCTGAGCTACCCCGAGGCGCGCAGGTGCTCTACCATTGAGCTATCGACGGCCTTGACGCCGCCGAACGGGACTCGAACCCGTACAACCTGCTAACTATTCAACCGGTGCTCTACCAACTGAGCTACCCCCGCCCGAAGGCACGGAGCAGGGCTCGAACCCGCGACCCCCGGTTCTTTTCGTATACAAGCGGTCTCTCCCGCGGTCACACCACTCAGGGCAGGTGTCGCCACTGCACTTACGAAGGGTCGAATAGAGGCCGTCTCTCCGGCTGTCTCGACTCGTCACGTCCGTCGTTCGCGTCCCTCGGCTATCGGCTGAGGGATGCCGCCGCGGCGCCTATCGCTGGCTCCGCGGGTTCATGGGGGCCAGCATTGCGCGGCCCCGCGCTCAACCGTCGGCGGGGGAGGATTCGCCGTCGTCGGTTTCGCTGGATGTCGGGTTGTCCGCTCCCGTGGGGGACAGATCCCGCCATTTCTTCGAGAATTTGATGTCGATCCGAAGAGGCTTGTCTTTGTCCCCGGCGATCGTCTCTCTCCGGCCGAAGTTCTCAGGGTCGCGACGCTCCAGGAGCGTCATCGCCGCCTGCCAAGAGGTCTCACCCGCCTTCTGAACGAGCCGGACGTTCGTACGGACGAATTCGGCCCTCGCCTTTTCTATGGCGTCCGCGAAGTCCGCGAATTCCGACTTGCTTCCGTGGGCATCCCGCTCCGCTCGTCCCTTCGCGAGCCATTCATGGAAGACGGTTCGCGACACGCCGGCTGCGATCGCCGCCGAGCTCGCTGGAACCCCGAGCTTTATCGCTTCGAGGATCTCCGCGAGCAACTCCGGGGTGATCTCCTTGGGCGGGCGGCCCATCGGCCGAGGAGTGGAAGTGGGGACCTTGCTGGCCGTCGGCTTCTTGAGAGCCTTCACGGGAGGCGCTTTGAGCTTTTTCCTCCCCTTCATTGCCTTTGGGTCCCCTCACTTGAATCATCTCGTGAGTTTTTGGCCTGTCAAGTGTGGGGTCGCGCGAACCCAGTGCCGCTAGGCTGAATTCAGGCGCCGCACCATCCCGAAAATCCGCTTCTCTTTCAAGGCGCCGTCATGAACAATTATCCACGAGACGCTGTCGAGCTTGACGGCTCCGACGATTCGTTCTTCATCGCCGATCATCAGGATGAGTGGCGGCTCCACTCGAAAATTCGAGGCGAGCATGAAGTTGATTTCTTTCTTCTCCTTCTCGAGGTAGGCGCGAATCATGGTTGTCCCCTTTGGAAACCATCATAGGCGGCTGCTATTCCCAGCTTCGATAGAGCAGCTCCGTCTTGGGCGTGCCAGATGTCTTCTCGCCGCCGACCGTGTATCGGACGGAGAGCTCCTCGAACTTGAACGCCTTGAACACGCGGCGCATGTCCGGGTGATCGTTGATCGTCAAGAGCGCCTTACCCTTCAGGCCGGCCAGAACTTCGGCCATCTGTTCGTAATCGCAAAGCTGCCAAGCCGGGGTCCCGTACCCGGCCGTCTGGTAGTACGGCGGATCGATGAAGAAGAATGTCCCTGGCCTGTCATAGCGCGGGATGCACTTCTCCCAGGGCAGGCTCTCGATGACGACGGCCGAAAGGCGTGCGTGAGTTTCGGAGATGCTCTCTTCGAGCCTGACGAGGTTCAGATGCGGCGGCCCCGAGGCGCTGACGCCGAACGTCTGCCCTGTCACCTTCCCGCCAAATGCCATCCGCTGCAGGTAGAAGAAGCGTGCCGCGCGATGAATGTCCGTGAGCGTCTCGGGTGGCGTGTCCTGAAGCCACTCGAAGACCTTGCGGGAGACCACGGCGAAGCGGAACTGATTGCAGAACTCAAGCATGTGGTGCTTCACGACGCGAAAGAAGTTCACGAGGTCGCCGTTGATGTCGTTCAGCACTTCAGATTTCGAGGGCTCTCGCGCGAAGAGGATCGATGCGCTGCCGGCGAAGGGCTCGACGTAGCAGACGTGTTCCGGGATTCTCTTGATGATTTCGGGCGCAAGGCGTCGCTTGCTGCCCATCCAGGGGACCGGGCTTCTCATTGATTCAATCTCTCTCAAAGATGATCGGGTGGAGACCCGCTACACTCCCTGGGCTGCGTACGCGGCAAGGGGGCCTTGGGTCCAAGAATCACAGCCTCACCCCTGTGGTTTGCGGGTGCCGGTCCCGTGTTAGCGCACGAGGCCGGCGCCCCCTTTTTTCCTCCTTTCCTAGTTTGGTTTGATGCTCAGGGCCTCGACGTGCCCAGTACGCCGCGCCGCGCTCTCTCGTCGGCCCTGGCCCTCAGCCAGTGCTGCGCCTGCTCGAGGTTCAGGAGCGCGAACGCGTTCTCGCGACACGCGTATTCGCTGCGCTGGTAATCGTTGAGCTGGTCCACGAGGCCCGAGATCACAGCGGAACTCGTCACGCCCGGAATGGCTCCGGCGAAGCCAGGGCGTCCACGTTGGAATCGAAGCGCTCCGACGGCGCGACCCGTCTGGAGGAATTCGTAGATGTGCCGCGTAGCGTCCGGACGGATGACGATGAGTTCGTTCAGGCCGTGGCCGTCGTGGTGTGTGACGATCTGTTCCATAGATTCCTTTCGTTGGCTCCAGACGCGGCGGGGATCGGACCCGCCGCACCCGGAAGGTTGCTCAACCGTGGAAGCCGTTCTCGAGGACGAGGCGGGCCTCCTCGACATTGCTGTCTTCTCTCAGCTCGAACGTCTGACCGCAAAGGAAAAGAACGCCGCGAAGGGTTTTCTCCAGCTCCTTGATGCGCTGGTTTCGCTCGTCCGGGTAGCAGTAGTGGGCGGGGGAGAGTTCCCGTTTCCTGGTCCGCTCTCCCGTCCCGTCTGTGCTCACGCCGCCGCAGGCAGCGGATCGGCCGCCGCGCAAGCATTGATGTCGGCGAGCGCATCAGCGGTCCCGCCGTAGAAGTCGGGAACGGGTTTTCCAGGTCGCGAGACGGCGTAAATGATCGCGCCAGCTGTGCCCGTGCCGACCCTCTCTTCGAGCTTCTTCCCGGCCTCTCCCGCGAGGGTCACAGCCCAACCCGCGCGACAGTGAGTCGTCCCGCATTGCGTCGTCTTGAGCCCGGCATCGTTCAGCGTGTAGATGCCGTCATGCCACGTACTCATGTCGAACGAAGTGGGATCGCCCGCGAGGTTCGGGATCGTTGCGAGCCGCGCGTTCTCCGCCTCGACCGCGGCGAGAATGCGGGCGTCGATGTTTGGGATGAAGACGTGTTCCGTCAGGACCGCGCCCGTCAGGACCGCGCCCGTCAGG
>JBDSFL010000553.1:0-29461 GCA_039919545.1 Thermoanaerobaculia bacterium
CGGCCAAGGACGACTCCCCCGTTCATCGCAAGCTCGGCCTGGCGCTGTTCTCGGCGTCCGAGTACGCGGCGGCCGTGAAGCCGCTGTCGCTGGCGATGCAGACCAACCCGGGCGAGCTCGACCTCCAGCTGAAGATGGGCCGGGCGCTCATCGAATCGGGCGACCTGCAGCGCGCCGTCGACCTCACGCAGACCGGCGGGAAGCGATTCCCGAAGGCGCCGCAGCTGCCGGCGCTCGCGATCGTGGCCTTCGCGAAGATGAAGCGTTATCGCGATGCGCAGGGCGCCTTCGAGAAGGCGATCGGCATCGACGCGAAATCACCCGACGCGCACGTCGCTCGCGGCTTCGCCTACCTCGACGAAGGGAAGCCGAACGAGGCCGTCGCCTCCTTCCGAAGCGCGACGCAGGCCGACCCCGAGCGGGCCGAGGCGTACTACGGCCTGGGCTTCGCGGCGAACCGCGCGCTCAGCTACGAAGAAGCGCTGACGAACTTGAAACGCGCCGTCGACCTCAAGCCCGATTACGCCGAGGCCTGGTACGCGATGAAGACGACCTACGAAGGCCTGAAGAAATTCAACGCGGCCGTGGAAGCGCTGAACAAGGCCGTCGCGCTGAATCCGCATCTGACCGCTTAGGACGTCAGCGGACGGAGTCGTTCGCGCCGGTCACCACGCGCAGCTCCGCGCTCAGGTGCTCCACGTCGTCCAGAGAGACCGAGGTTGCCTTCCCCTCTTCGTCGAGCTCGAAGATCGAGACCGAGCCGTTGCGCTGCTTGATCTCGTCCATGCGGGAGAGGTCCCGGTTCAGGATCAACGCCATCAGGACGCGGTTGAAGCGGCCGTGCGCCACGACCAGCGGGGCCAGCACTTTCTTGGCGCGGAGTCGCGCCAAGAATCGCCCCGCGCGTACCGCGGCGAGCACCGGTGATTCGCCACCGGGCGTTCGCACGTCCACCTCACCCGCCCGCCAGCGTGCACGCAGCTCGGCCACGTGCCGCTCCATCTCCTGATCCAGGGATCGCCCCGTCCAGCTCCCCCAGTCGAACTCCAGGAGGTCGGCATCCGTCGAGATGCCGAGCCCGTGCGGCGCGGCCACGATCTCGGCCGTCTCGCGCGCACGGCTCATCGGACTCGCGATCACGGCATCCATCGGCTCGTTCAGCAATCGGATCGCCAGAGACTCGGCCTGCTTGCGTCCGCGGGGCGAGAGCGGCGTATCGAGCCGGCAGCCCTGGAGCGTGGCGGCCACGTTTCCTTCACTCTCACCGTGTCGGATCAAACAGACGCGCATGGTGGCGATTCTAGTGCTGCGGTCACCCTTATGATCCGGCCATGAGCCGAACTTCTCCCGAGGAACATTCCGCCCTCATGGCGGCCCTGGACGATGCGCCCGTCCGGGAGCTTTTCTCCTTTCGATTCCTCGAGGCGACCGAGATCTACGATCAGCTCACCGATGCGGCCGCCTGGCGCGTGCTGTCGGACGCGGGAGCGCTTCCGGAGGCCGAGGGCACCGACCCGGAGACGCTGCCGGCAGCGCTCCACTTTCCCGAGCGGACGCGCCCGGCCTTGCGCTTCTGCTACGCGAAGCTCGCGGATTCACGCTACTTCACCAGAGACGGCGACGTTTTTCGGCCCACGACGGATCGGCCCGGCTCGGTCGAGGCGCTGGCCGAGGAGCTGTCCGTGAAGATCCCGGAGGCAGCGGTCGGGGCCGAGATCATTCTCGAGCTGGTGGCGGGAGCGCCTTCCTTTTTTCGCGGCGAGCGCACGGGCGAGGAGATCCTCTTCGCGCCGAACCGCCTTCCCCTCTGGTTTCGCTACTTCTCGAACGAGAACATCCTTTATCGCATCAACAACACGCTGGGCGCCGAGGCGCTCTCGCGCGCGCTCCCCGCGCGTGCCGCGGACGTGCTCGAGATCGGCGGGGGCTGCGGCA
Organism: Thermoanaerobaculia bacterium; assembly: GCA_039919545.1. Taxonomy (GTDB): domain Bacteria; phylum Acidobacteriota; class Thermoanaerobaculia; order UBA5066; family UBA5066; genus JBDSFL01. The sequence goes on from JBDSFL010000553.1 coordinate 1,936, forward strand.
GCGCCGCGGAGGCCGCGCTGAAGCAGATCGGCAGCGGCATCGCACGCTATCGCTTCACCGAGCTGGTGCCCACGTTCGCCCGCCGCGGCGAGCGGGCCGCGCGTGCGGCGGCGTTCCCCGATACCGTCATCGAGGCCGCCAAGCTGGACATGAATCGCCCCTGGGCGGAGCAGGGCGTCGCGCCCGGCACGTTCGATGCGGTGTACTCGGTGAACTGCTTTCACGTCGCGCCTGATCTCGGCGCGGTGCTCGTCCAGGCCCGCGAGGCGCTCAGGCCCGGCGGCGCGCTCGTGATCTCGGAATGCATCCGCCCCACGCACGGGGGGCGCCCGATCTACGTCGAGTTCATCTTCGATTTCCTCGAGAGCTTCACGAACGTGGCGACCGATCCTGTGAAGAGGCCCAATCACGGTTTCCTCTCGCCGACGGCGTGGCGGGCGTCGCTCGAGGCCGCCGGCTTCGAGCAGGTCGCCTTCGTGCCGGACGTGGATGCCGTGGCCGAGCGCTATCCGAATTTCTTCGTCGGGGTCGCCATCGCGCGACGGCCGCCGCACGCCAGGACGGAATAGTCCCCTCTACTGGAAGAAGCCCGCGACGTCGATGATCATCTGCGTGGTGCCCGTGGAGCCGGGCATGTCGCAGCGCACGCCAATGCGCCCGTTCTCACCCAGTCCCACGGTCGTCTGCGCCGCACGCACCGTACCGGCCGCGAAGCTCACCGTGCTCGTGGCCACATCGGCGATCGAGGCGGGGCCGACCCTCAGCTCCCCTGAGTCCGTGGGAGAAACCACCGTCACGTTCAACGCCACCGAGCGTGCGGTATCAGGAACTCCGCAGAGCGAGCTGATGGGAAACGTGCGGCTCGAGTTCGCGGCCAGGGCAGGCGCCCCGGAGAGCCCTGCCGGCCCGCGCGTATCCGCGATGCGGCACGGCGTCATCGTGTAATACGCCAGGGGCGCGGGTGCGCGGTGGCAGGAGGCGGAGCCGGAATCGGTGAACGCGCTTCCCGCAGCCGCCACGAACTGCCAGTCGTAACCGGCGGGATGAAGAGTGAGCTTCAGCACCCCGAACGCGCCGACATTGCGCACCTCGCTGTTGGCGCGAATCGTGGCCACCGAGGTCTGACTCCGCCCGCCGGTCCCCACCACGAACTCTCTGATTCCCCTCACCGCATCGAGCGTCCCGAGAGCGGTCTGAGGCGCGAAACGCTCGTAGATGTGGTCGTGTCCGTCGAGAACCACGTCCGCTCCCGCAGCGTGCAGATCGACCCAGAACGCGGCGGTGCTGGAGTCGTCTCCGTGCGGCCCCGACGAGAAACGAGGATGGTGCCAGTACGCCAGGGTGCAGACGCCGGGATGAGCTGCCAGGTCGCTCGCCAGCCAGAGCTCCTGCGCCGAACCGGCAACGCACGGAACGACCGCGCAGTTGGAGTTCAGGGCGATGAGATGCCAGCTCCCCAGGTCGTAGGAGTAGTACCCCTTGGCGGGGTCGCCCGCGGCTGCGCCGAAGTAGCTGTAATAACCGGCCGCGCCCGCCGTGTTGTATTCGTGATTTCCGGGTGCGGGTCGCGTGATCGCCTTCAACCGCCCCCAGGTCGGGTCGTAGGAGGCGAAGTACTTCGCCAGGGTGCCGTCTTCGTACTGGTTGTCTCCCAGGAGCAGCACCGCGGCCGGAGCGACCGCCAGCAAGGTGTCGGAGGTGGCCTTCATCGCGCACGCCGTCGCCGTGCCGTTTCCACCGTTGTAATTGCCATCGGACGGATCACAGGCGATGTCGCCCGCCGCGGCGATGACGGGGTCGCCCGCGATACCCATGGGGAGGCGCGGGACCATGACGGAAGGCTTTGTCGCGGAGGGCTCGCTGGCGGGCAGGGCCCCGAGCTCGACCTGAGCCCAGGCCCAGGAGCTTCCCCCGAGCGACAGGAACGACAGGAGACAGGCGGTCCGCCACGACTTCAAGACCGGATGATATCGCCCGGGGCACCTGAAGCAGTTGGATCACAACATTCAGCAAAAGCCCCGCCGCCCGAACGGACGACGGGGCTTCTGTCCTTTATCGACCGGACGGAGGAATCAGGAACGGGGCATCAGGACGGTGTCGATCACGTGGATCACGCCGTTGGACGCCGGGATGTCGGCCTTGACCACCTTCGCGTTGTCCAGCATCAAGCCTTCCTTCGAGCTGGTGATCGTGAGGGACGAGCCCTCGAGCGTGGGAGCGGACGTGAGCTTGCGCGCGCTCGCCGCGGGAACCTTGCCTGAGGTCACGTGGTACTTGAGGATCGCCTGGAGCTTCGCCTTGTTCTCCGACTTGAGGAGGTTCTCGACAGTGCCCGCGGGAAGCTTCGCGAACGCTTCGTCGGTGGGCGCGAAGACGGTGAAGGGGCCCTTTCCTTCGAGCGCCTCGACGAGGTCGGCGGCTTTCAGCGCGGCCACCAGCGTCTTGAAGCTGCCCGCTTCCACCGCGGTGGCGACGATGGTCTTGGTCTTTGCGGGGTGTGCGGCAAGCGCGGAACCCGAGCCGAGGACGAGGGCGGTGACGATCGGGAGGATGCGAACGATTCTGGTCATGGGAGGCTCCTTCTGAATTTCCGTGCGGAACACGGAGGGGTTGAGAGAAACGAGGAGGTCGACGAGAAGGTCAACGAGTTGTGCGGCTGCCGAGCTCGAGAGCGGCCAGCACCTCCTGACGGAGGTCCCGGTCGGTGTCGTGCGCGCCGCGGTGCGCGATCGACGTCGTGAACGAATTCCCCGCCTTCGCACCACGCATCCGCATGCACAGGTGCTCGGCGTGCGTGGCCACCGACACCCCGCGTGCGCCGAGCGTGGCGAGCACCGCGTCGGCCACCTGCGCGGTGAGGCGCTCCTGGAGCTGTGGGCGGCGCGCGAGGATCTCCACCGCCCGCGGCAGCTTCGAGAGGCCTGCCACCCTGCCGGCTGGTATGTAGGCGATGGCCGCAGTCCCGAAGAACGGAAGGAGGTGGTGCTCGCACATGCTGTGGAACGGGATGTCGCGGATGACGACCAGGTCGCTCGCCTCGTGTGTGAAGGTTCGCTCCAGCGGCGTGGACGGGTCTTCGGCGAGGCCTCCGAACAGCTCCCCGTAGGCGCGCGCCACGCGGGCCGGGGTCTCGAGGAGACCCTCGCGCTCGGGATCCTCGCCGATCGCCAGGAGGATCTCGCGGACCGCCGCGGCGATACGCGCCTGGTCGATCCCGGGGCGTGCACCCGCCGCGGCGGGGACCGGAAAGGAGAGCAACTGGAGGTTCTTGATGGATTGGGGCGAGAGCGATTTAACGTCCAATTCGTTCATAACGTTCGTAACATAGATCCGAGAATCGACGCTGTCAAGGGTTGAATTCGACAAAATCGTCCATACAATGGGGTGGTGAGTGAAACGACAGGACGTACAGAGTGGAAAAAATCGTCCAGACCGTCCGGCGTTGAATCCCTCCTCACCACGAAGGATCTGGCCTACGCGCTGGGAGTGAGCGAGTCCTCCATCAAGCGATGGGCCGACGAAGGGGTGTTGCGCGCGGCACGGACGGTGGGCGGGCACCGTCGCGTTCCGCTGGCGGAGGCGATCCGCTTCGTGCGCGACCGCCGGCTGGCGCTGGCGCACGCGGAGGTGCTCGGCCTCTCGGATGTGGCCGCGCTTCGCGCCGAGCCGATGCCAGCGAATGATTCCGAGGCTCTTCGCGAGCTGCTTCTCGCGGGCGACGAGGGCAGGGCGCGCGGCCTCTTGCAGTCTCTCTTCCTCTCCGGAACGAGCGTCGCGTCGATCCTCGACGGCCCGGTGCGCGAGGCGCTTCGCGAGATCGGCGAGCTGTGGCATCACGACCCGGCCGGCATCGCCCTCGAGCACCGTGCCACCGACGTCTGCGCCCAGGCGCTGCACCGGTTGCGGTCCTTTCTGCCCGAGAACCCCGACGCGCCGATGGCAGTGGGAGGAAGCCTCGAGGGGGATCCGTACTTCCTCGGATCGCTCGCCGCGGCCACGCTTCTCGCGTCGGAGGGCTATTGCGTCGCCAATCTCGGCGCCTCGACTCCCGTCGCATCGCTCGAAGAGGCCGCCCGCAGGCTGAGCGCGCGCCTGATCTGGGTCAACATCTCGAGCCCGCCGGAGCCGGCCCGCGTGCCGGCGCTCGTCGCCGGCCTCGCGCGCGCGGTCGCGCCCATGGGCGTCCAGGTGACCGTGGGCGGAAGCGGGCTGGATGCCGACGCGCTGCCGCGGCTCCCGAACCTGCACGCGGGACGCTCGATGGCCGAGCTGGCCGCGTTCGTCCGAGGGCTCGCGTCGGCAGGCTCCGCCGCCGGAGGGGTCACATCATGAAGTCCGCATTTCCCGCGCTCGGGCTCTTCATCGCGCTTTGCCTCGGAGCAGAGGGCCTGGGTGCCCTGGCCACGTTTTCCGCGGTCCGCACCTGGTACCCGACGCTCGCCAAGCCGCCATGGACGCCGCCCGGCTGGCTCTTCGGGCCGGTGTGGACGGTGCTCTACCTCGCGATGGCGGTGGCGGCGTGGCTGGTGTGGCGGCGCGCCGGGCCCGGAGCGGTCGGCGCCGCTCTGACGATATTCGCGGTTCAGCTCGCGCTCAACATCGCGTGGTCCTTCCTCTTCTTCGGCCTCCGGAATCCCGTCGCAGGGCTCGTCGATATCGTGCTGCTGTGGGTCGCCGTCGTCGCGACGACCGTCGTCTTCTGGAAGATCTCACCCGTCGCGGGGTGGCTCCTCGTGCCGTACATCGCCTGGGTGACGTTCGCGACGGCGCTCAACGCGGCCATCGTGCGATTGAACTGAGCAACGCTTGCGGATGAAGTCGCGGGACGAATCGCTCCTTTCCGTCTGGGGCCGACGGGCGCTCACCGTTCCGAGTTTTCTCGCCCTGGCGGCGCTGGCGCTCGTGACGATTCCGATCTGGGCGATTGCCGGGCTCGCCTGGGACGTGCTGACGGGGAGGGCGTCGAAGATTCCCAGGACGCGGACGCTCGCCTTCTTCGCGCTCTACCTGGGATGCGAGGCCGCGGGAGTTCTCGGCGCGGCGTTCCTCTGGCTCTTCGCGCTCGGCGGCAGGATCGGCGGACCGAGGCGCTGGGTGGCGATGAACGCGGCGCTCCAGCGCTGGTGGAGCGGCACCCTCTTCTCTTGCACGGTTCGCCTCTTCTCGATGAAGGTCGTGGTCGAGCGGCCGGAGCCGCCGCTGCGCGGACCGCTGCTCCTTTTCGTGCGGCACGCGAGCACGGCGGATGCGGTGCTCGCGGCGGCCCTCGTCGCGAACCCCGCGAAGCTGCTGCTTCGGTACGTCCTGAAACGCGCCCTGCTCTGGGATCCCTGCCTCGACATCGTTGGTCGCCGCCTTCCCAACGCGTTCGTGGATCGCCGGAGCCCGGGCCCCGCGGCGGCGGTCGCCGCGGTCGCGAGTCTGGCGGTGGGGCTCGACGAGCACTCTGGCGTCCTCATCTATCCGGAAGGAACGCGTTTCAGCGAGGCGAAGCTGGTGGCCGCGGTGGCTTCGCTCAGGGACAAGGGGAAGGTCGAGCTGGCGAGCATCGCCGGCGATTTCCGGAACGTCCTGCCCCCGCGACTCGGCGGGCCGCTGGCGCTCCTGAGCGCGGCGGAAGGCGTCGACGTCGTGATCCTTGCGCACACGGGCTTCGAGCGCGTTTCGTCCTTCGCGAAGTTCTGGAAGGAACCGCCGGTGAAGGCCACCCTGCATGTGCGTTTGCAAAGAATCCCGGCCGCGACGATCCCGACCGAGGGGCGCGACCGGTGGCTGTTCGAGAGGTGGGCCGAGATGGATCGCTGGATCTCCGAGTTGAGAGGCGCGGGATCGGTGAAAAGGAGCGGATCGTGAGCTTGACGCTGCTTGGCTGGAACGTGGCTCTCGTGCTGGCGCTGATGACGGCGCTATGGGTGGTCAGCATCTTCCTCCGCGACGTGAGCATCGTCGATCCCTGGTGGTCGATCGGATTCCTGCTCGTCTCGGTGCATACCGTCGCCCGGACCGGCCTGACGCCGGGCAAGACGCTCCTGCTCGGGATGGTCGCGACGTGGGCGATTCGCCTCTGGCTGCACCTCCTGCTCAGGAGCCGGGGCAAGCCCGAGGACCCGCGTTACGCGGACTTCCGTCGCCGCTTTGGTCCCGAGCGCTACTGGTGGCTCAGCTACTTCCAGGTCTTTCTCCTGCAGGGGCTCCTGATCCTCCTGATCTCCGCGCCGCTGCAGCTGGCCGCGGCAGCGGCCACGCCCGACCGCGTTTCGTGGACAGACCTCCTCGGCCTGGGGATATTCACGATCGGGCTGGGGTGCGAGGCCGTGGCCGACGTGCAGCTGTCCGCGTTTCGGAGTAAACGATCCCGGAGCGGCGCGGCAGAGCCGAAGACCGTGATGGACACGGGGCTCTGGCGCTTCAGCCGTCACCCGAACTACTTCGGCGAGGCCGTTCTCTGGTGGGGCTTCTGGCTCTGCGCCATCGATGTGCCGATGGGGTGGCTGAGCGTCGCCGCGCCGGCCTTGATGACGTTTCTGCTGGTGAGGGTCTCGGGCGTGACGATGCTCGACGCGCACCTGCTCGCGACGAGGCCCGGATACGCGGAATACATCCGCCGGACCTCGGCCTTCATCCCGCGGCGGCCAAGGACCTGAGGCGTCAGGACGTTCGAGATTTCAACCTTGCGCGCGGATGCTTCCGCTGATGGAGCACGACTCGTCAGTCCCCGCGGATTTGCGTGAGCTCCGCCCCGGACGAGGGTTGCGGGTCGAGCCTTCGGTGACGAGTTCGTTATCGCCGATAACCGCCAAGCGAACGTTGAAGCTGACCGAGAACCCCGAGGACGCCGTTCCATTCTTCGGAGATCTCCCGCGGCATGCGCTGCGCTCGAAATTCGGCGTCAATGTCCTTCGCCAGGTCGTTCAGCTTATCCAGGTCTCTGCGCGTGCCACCTCCGCCGTCACGATCGAGGTTCGTGCGCAGTTCGGCGGCGCGGCGTGCGAATTTGCGCGTCAGCTCCTCCAGCTCTTTCTCCGAGTGCCGGCGGCCCTCTCCCCGGTGTCCAGTCGCCAGCTGCGCCACTCGGCTCGAACGATCGTGGAGCTCGGCGGCCAGCGTGATCACGTCACCGCCTGAGCCCTCCCGTCGGAAGCGGCGATCGTCGCGATCGCGGGACTCATGTCGGTTGGAATCTCGATCGCTGTACCCATCCGAGCTGTAGGGCCCGTTGCCGCGCCGGTAGTGATCGTGTGCACAGCCCGCCGTGGCAACGGTGGCCGCAATGACGAAGCCCAGCACTGGCGTGAGGAGCTTCACGGGTCGATGTCTCATCATCTGGACCTCCAATCGGTCAGAACCTGTGAAGGCAAACTGAGTGCCAGAGCCGCCAGGTGTCCACAGCTCCTTGGCGCTGGAGCGGGAAGGTCAGACGACTACAATTCTCGTGTGACTGACGACAAATCGGAATCGCAGGCGAAATCTTCACAGACCAAGAATCGTCTCGATCCGCCGCTGGATTCGGCTGCCATGTGGGAGAACCTATGCCTGGCAGACGAGCTGAGCGAAGACTGCCTTGCTCTGGAGGCTGGTCTGGCAGCGCAGGTTATCGAGAACGCGCGAAGCGACACGTGAATCCACCGGGCAGGTTGATCCGGGCCGCGAGTGAACTCTCCCAGATTCTTGGAAAGGGATCTGCGCTGGCAGGAGGTCTCGCTGTGGCGGCATGGGGCGAAATCCGAGCGACCCGTGACGTGGATTTCGTGACCCTGCTGCCGCTGGCCACCGTGCGGCGCGCTTTCGAGCAGCGCGGAATCGCGTTCCAGGTGAGAGCGGGAGATCCGCCGGGGGCTGATCTTCCGTGGGTGCTCACGGGAGAGATCGAGGGAGCGGCTTTCGATGTTTTTACGCCTCGACACGCGACACCGTTCGCCACGATCTCCGTTCAGCCCGCCGGAATGGAGGGCCATCCGATCGAGGTTCTGGCGCTCCCGGATCTGATTCGCCTCAAGCTCGAGGCCGGGGGGCCAAAAGATCTCTGGGACGTGGCGAAACTGATCGGGCGTCACACCGGCGAACGAGACCGCGCCATGGACCTGGCCCGATCGCTGGGCATCGGGGCCGAGCTGGACCTGTGGGTGAACCGTTCGTCGCCTGGTCGGGCCTGAATCCACCGAAAACGTTGAACGAACACCCTCCGGAGGCGTTCCCACGGCTTCTGTGAGCGCTCTCCGCTCAACGCCGCGCAGTGTAAGCAGCGAGGCGCCGCGCGGTGTCTCTCGTGACCACGTACACGCCGCGCCGATCCGTGCTCACGAGGAGCCCTTCCGCGCGCCAGCTCTGGATCGTGGACGCGACGAGTCCGAACGAGCGCAGCTCCTGGGTCGTGATGGTGTCGCCCGCGCGGAGCCGGATGGGCGCTTTGGCCTTCTTCGCCGGCTGGCGTGTGACGCGGGCCTTTGAAACCTTTCGTGATGCGAGCGGTTTCAGCGGCTTTCGTCGTTTCGGCGTTTTCGGTGTCGCAGCTCCGCTGACCGTACCCATGTCCAGGTCGATGCCGAACAAGGCCGAAAGATCGTCATCGAGCGGGGTGCCCGGTTCCGTCGTGGGGGCCCACAACGCGGGCGCGCCGCTTGCAAGCTCTCCATGCTCGACCCCGCGCAACACGAACAGCAGCTCCGGGGCGGCGTCGAGACGGACAGCGACGGCGTACAGGGTTGCCGCAACGTGCTTGCACAACCGAGCCGAGTCGGGACAGGAGCAGGAAAGACGGATTTCCGACGGGGACGGAAACAGGCCCGACGTCTCGCGCGTGACGATCACCATCACATCGTCCGAGAGCCGCCCTTCGAGCAAGGCCACGAGAGACTCGATCTTCCCCGTGCAGGCGCGCTTCAAGTCGTCCCAGCGCGGCAACGGCAGCGCAGATACCGTCACGCGCACGCTGTACAAGCTCGAACCCATCACTTTCGACTCGATGGATCCCCTCTCGATCGACAGCTGCACCACACACCCGCTTCGAAGGTAGCTGCGGCCGCGCGGCAGACGATTGGCGAAGTCGCTGTAACGCTCGAGGTTCGTGCACCACGCCTGTCCCCAGAACGTCGTTGCGATCTGGCGTCCGACGGGAGGCGCATCGTAGGGACCTCCGAGCCTCTTCCGCATCGCCTCGGCACGGACGCGCCTCTCCGCCGTCGAAACGTATCTCGGGAACTCGTCGTCCCAGCCCCATGCAGCGGTCATCGTCAGCTCACCCCGTTCCCGCGAGGATTCTACTCACCGAGTGATGTGGCGAGATCGAGCGAGACGAGACGCAGCAGCTCGTCGTCGGGAAGCTCGGTGAGCACCACCTCGCCCCCTCCTTCGAGGAGCTCCCGTGACAGGCGCTTGTGTACCGGCACGATTCTGTTCTGGCCGATGCGGAAAGCGCGGTCCGTAACCTGATTCCCCACCGCGGGGTTCGAAGAACGGCGGCCCGTCGTCGGACTGAAACGACTGCAGGAGTCCCTGGCGCGCACCTCGAAGGGACGAGCTACCGCGGTCCCACTACGTTCGTGTGATTTCTCCCGACACCGCAACCAGAAACATCGCGTGCTTCGTATCGATCCACCTCGTGGATGCCTTCGGCGTCCCCTCCAGATACCGCATACGGTTCACTCTCGGCTCATCGAGCACGCCGCCGTGCTGTTTCACATCCCGCTGCGCGGCGAGGACCCATCCGATGTCGAGAAGGCTGACGGCTCTCTTCTTGAGTCCGCCGGGTCCGCCATCGATCTGTAGAGCGCCACGGCCAGAGCCCTCGGCCACGTGGTAAACCGACTCACCCCGACGTAGCCGCCCACCATCACTTGCGGCGATCTCGAGAATCCGAGTGACCAGGACAGACGCTTCAGCCATATCTTCGGCCGGAAGCCGCCTCGAAGCGGAGCGGCCGCTGCCCAGCGCATGCCACGTTGGCCAGTCGAGCTCATGGATCTCCCACAATCCCTCCGCCTCCTGCCAGCGGCCCACGCCACAGTATCGCCAACCGGCCCCACTTTCCGCCCGAGCCAGGACGAACGCGGTCTCCCCGGGCCGGCGTGTGATCGGATGATCGAGCCGGTCGGGTGTTCGAAAGCTTTCCTTCGATTCGACGAATATGAAGAGGTGCCCATCGATGCGCCCGTTGTGCAATGGCTGCAAGAGACCAAAAGCCTGCGGCAACTCGCTCTCGGTGAGCATCGTACCCACCTCTGGCGCGAGTTCCTCGGGTCGCACCGTTTGAACGTGGAGCGCAAGCGGGATCGATCGCTCCGACGCTTCGATGTCGGCGAAGTCCGGATTGTCTGACCTCAGCAGCCAGCGCCCGGCCTCTCGTACGACGCGCTTGAGCTGAAACGCCGACGCGCCGTCTAGCTCGCTCGTCTCGACAAGGGCGATTTTTCCAGCGACGTTTTTCAGTGCTTCGCCCCGCGCCCAGCGCATGACCACCCAGTCGCCATCGTGAATGGGAACGCGACCCCCATCCATTGACGTGCCCGAGGCACGCACCGAGAACAGTCGATCGCCCGGCTTCGCGATGGGCAGTCGCACTTCCTCGACCTCGGATGAACTCTCCTCCTCAAACGAGTCCTGCGAGGCGACGCCGGCCGCAGCACGCAGAGACGGAAAGGCTCGGACCTCCGTGCCATTCGGGAACAGAACAATATTTGCGTTTACTGGCTCAACCCAGAGCCCGTCCGGCGAGGGCGAGAACCTCACGACGAAGCTGGACCCCGGGCGCCCGGCCGATGGTCCGAACCAGCTCCTGAGCAAGTCGGGGAGCTCGTTCCGGTCCCGACCAGCCACCCAGGCCACATTGCAGAATTCCTTGGCAAACCGGAATCGCCAGCTTGAGCCGTCGGGGATCCGGACATCCACGTCACCTGTCGGTAGCCCTGGCAGGGAGGTTCGAGAAGGAAGTTTCAGGATCGGATCCCGCTGGTTCCAAGTGACTTTGCTCGTGAATGCTCCCACAACGGCGGTGTCCCTCCTGCGGTACTGAGCAAGCCGGTAGTCCACCACCTCCCGCGTCATCCTCGAGAACGTCGCGACATCGCCATCGGGAATGGGTAGGCGGCAGACAAAGCGCGCGCCGCCGCCGGGAGCCTCGTCGACCGCAAACCAGCGAGAGTCGCGCCCTTCGATCCACGCGTGGATTGGGTTGTCGCGCCAGTATCGAAGCCAGTCGCCGGAATCGGGGTGGATGGGATCGGGGAGCAGCGCGACGTTCTGGATGTCTCGCAGGAGTTCCGGAGAACGGACGATGAACGCATGGCTCCGATCCGCAAGCTCGCTGAGAGGAAGCCCGGTCGTCAGGGCTTCCGCTTCCATCAGCACCTCGAGAACGACGAGTTTGAAGCTTTTGGTTATCGAGGTTTTCTCCAGCCTCTCGAACCAGTCCGACCCCTGAGCCAGGGCTGCGAGCTCTTCCTCGGTGAGGTCTCCTTCGCGTTGCAGAAAAACGAACCAGCCCCCGAGACTCGAGGGCAGGTACCCTGCCCGGAAGAGTTCTCCTGCTGTCGGGCGGCGTCCCTGGACGAGTCTCATCTCGCGGTAGGCGCGGATCACCTCGTTCTCTCCCCTGGGCAGCAGGAAACGTAGCATCTCGACCGCTTCCAGTTCGACGCGCATGGAGCAGCCCTCGGGCAGTTCCGGTGTGTCCCGCCCTTCGAGATAATCGCGCAACGACACCGGGCTGCGTCCGAGCGAGAGAAGCAAGCGCACACGTTCGAGGAAGATGCGATGGTTTCCTACGAAGTCGATGACGATCAGCCGGTCTTTTCCTTCTCGACGCCGGAGTCCGCGGCCGAGCTGCTGGAGAAAGAGCACCGGAGATTCCGTCGGTCGTAGCATCACGACACGATCGATGGACGGGATATCGAGCCCCTCGTTGAAGAGGTCGATCGCGCAGATCGCGTCCAAGTCTCCGCCCCGAAGCGCCGCCAACACACCGGCTCGCTCGGGAGCCGATGTCTGCGCGGTCACCGAACGGCAGCGCACTCCGTGCGCCACGAGCCACCGTTCGGTGTAGGTGGCGTGTCGAACCGAGCAGCAGAAGACGAGCGTCCGCGTGCCGGCGTTCGCGCCCCAAGCCTGCCAGAGCTGGTTCATCCGCTCTTCGGTCTCCGCCGCGGTCTCGAGGGCCGCGAGGTCGAACCGGCTGTTGCGCCACGGGATCTGAGCGTAGTCGACCGTGTCTCGCAGCCCCAGGTATGCAAATGCCGAAAGCAGGCCCGCATCGATACCGACGGCGAGGCCGGCCTCGAAAGCCAAGTGGTCATCGAAGATGCCGCGGATGTCTGCGCCGTCCGCGCGGTCCGGCGTCGCCGTGAGCCCAAGCAGGAATGACGTCGTGACCCGATCCAGGATGCGCCGGTAGCTCTCGGCCGCAGCGTGGTGAACTTCGTCCACCACGACGTAGTCGAACCGCTCTTTCGCGAGGCTTTCCAGCCCCTTCTTGAGCGAAAGTTTCTGGACGGAGGCAAACACCATGTCCCCGCTCACGTCATCGCCGGCGCCGACACACCAGGACACCCTGGGAATGAGATCGAGGGACCGCGAAAGCCTTCGAAACGTGGAGGCGGCCTGATCCAGGATCTCGCCCCGATGGGCGACGAAAAGAACCCGAGGGAACCTGCCGTTCTCCGCCATCCAGGCGCGCAGATCAAAGGCCGTCAACCACGTCTTTCCAAGGCCGGTCGCCATCGTCACCAGCGTTCGGGTGCGCCCTTCGGCTCGGGTGCGCCGCAGCGCTTCGAGCGCCTCCAGCTGAATTTCGTGGGGCTCGGGAAAAACGACCTCGGGCTCTTCACTGGCCTCTCCCGGGGGAAGCGGATGCATCGCGAGGCTTGCACGCTTCTCGTAAGAAGCAAGCCATTCGCCCGAGAGCGGAGTCGCGAGCTGCCAGAGCGCCTCGGCGGACCGGTTGAGTTCAGTCCATGTGCCCGGCGCGATCGATCTGTCGGTTCGGAGGTTCCATTCGATTCCGTCCGAAAGAGCAGACCGAGACAGGTTGCTACTGCCCACGTATGCGACGCCGAAGTCCGGCCCCTCGAACATCCAGCTCTTCGGGTGGAACGATGTGCCCGGGGGCGAGAGGCGGCTCGTCTCGACGACACGCGCGGCGAAGCGCCCGGTCGGGCTTCCCTCCGTGTCGTGCTCTGCACCCTCGGACCAGATCTCCGTCCAGGCCAGGAGCCGTTCGAGCGCAGTCACCTGCGTTATGGCGAGGTAGTCGCCAGTCACGACGCGCACGCGCCCGCCACGCAAGAGCACTTCGCGGATATCGCCATGGATCAAGTGGAGCCCGCTGTCTCGCGCGAACGCCGCGACGATGAAGACGGTGTTCGCCCCCGCGAAAAGTGGCTTCAGGTGCGCGAGGAAGGGATCCGTCGTCCCGCCGGTGACGAGCGACGATTCGCCGGCCGCCAGGTAGTTCCCGCGGCCGGGGATGACGTGCCGGACGCCGCCACGGGGATCGGGAATGTCTCCCGTGAAACGAGGGATCACGTGAACGTGAAGGTGCATCACCGTCTGTCCTGCGGCGGTGCCTGCGTTGAAGCCGACGTTGTACCCGTCCGGGTGGAACTCGGAGTCGAGCTGCTTCCGCACGGTGTCGACGAGCTGGAGCAGTGCCCGCTGTTCCTCGACAGTCGCATCGAACCAGGTGGCTACCTCGCGGAACGGGACCACGAGCGTGTGACCGGGGCTGACGGGGAAGGCGTCGCGGATCGCGAACGCAAGACTGTTCTGGGCTACCCGCTCTGAGGGGGCGCGGCGGGAGAACACGGAACGGAGATCGGGCTCCGAATCAGACACGTGCGGTAAGCGACACGACGGTGTCGTTGCAGAGCTTCCGTGAGCGATTGGCGAGCTGAGACATTAGCTCGTCAATCATATTCTGCTCGGATCGCACGAGATCACCCCGCTCACAAAGCACGAGTCGCTCGTGCCTAAGCAACCGCAGCGGCAAATGCCGCGAAGAGGTCACCAGGGAGCGTGTGATCAAGTCGCCAGGTAACAGCCATCGGCAGTTCGGATTCGTGCTTTACGTAGGAGGCCGGCCCGAGGAAGTAGAAGGAGCGGTCGTCGCTGCGAAGGCGTGCGAAGAGCATGACACTGGTGCCGAGCGACTGATGGTGTTGGTACCTTTTGCCCGTTTCGCTGTCCGAGCGGACAACAGACTGGCTTTCCCAGTGAATAAGATCACGGCTGATTGCGAAGTCACGGTACCTGGTGGTCGGAGAGAACCCGCCACTCGTCTTGTCGAGCGTGAATGCCAGGAGGTCCGCTCGAGCCTCACGCGCCCAGTACACGCCGGTTTGCCACGCTGCCACCCTCGCGTTCTCGCCGACGTCGAACGCTGCGAGGATTTCGACGCGTGTGTATCGCGCATGGACCTGGAGCGGGACATCGACAAGAGCTGAAAGCGCAGTGGGCACATGTGAAATGCGGTGCCGTAGCACTTCAAGCAATGACTTCAGCTCCGACAGGATCTGTCGATGACGCCACACCAATGCGCAGCCTTCATTGAGGCTCAGTGCCTCAAGAGCTCTGCCTGCAACGGAAGCAATCAGCATTCGTAACAGCCGGCGTTCATGGTTGCTGAGCACCTCGGGAACCGGCACGGACTCGCTCGAAAGAAAGTGGAGGTAGGCGTCGATTCTGACGACGTCGTCGATGTGAAGAAGTCGGCCGCAGGCGCGGCGAAGGATGTCTTCCTTCGGTCCTGGAGGATGAGTAGCGAGACCGGCTTCGGTGCACATGTCCGACCATCCCTTATTCCCCGTGTACACATCCTCGAGGTCGAGACCGGTTTCCTCGATGTACTTGGCGAGCGGGTATGTCCGCGCGTCTCTTGCCAGGTTGCGAAGCTCAGATACTTTCTGCGTCCATTGGGAAGGCACGGCCGCCCGAATACTGGCGAGGACGATCTCTCTCGCGACCGCGTCCAGACTCATGTGGCAACCCGCGGGCAGAAAGGGGAAGCCCTGCTGAACCTGTGTGGCGACGTCACTACGGCTACCGCCGAGAAGGGCACGAAGGCGTCGATCGAAGCGGAACTCCTTGCGATGGTGGCCCACGAAATCGAGGACCGTGCACACGGGCTTCCCACGGCTCTTTCGCAAGCCGCGCCCGAGCTGCTGGAGAAATAACGTGGGACTCTCGGTCGGGCGCAGCATCAGCAACGTGTCCACGGACGCCACGTCGATCCCCTCGTTGAACAGATCGACCGAGAACACGACGTTAACGTCGCGCTTGGCGAGAGCGACAAGCGCTGCTCCGCGCTCCTCTTCAGGGGTATCGGACCAAATGGCGATCGCGGCTATGCCTCTTTGACAGAACAGGCGGGCCATGAAGCGTGCGTGCTCGACGCTCACACAGAACCCCAAGGCCCGCATGAGCGAGACGTCTTCAACCCGTCGGTCGATCTCTTTCAAGACGAGACCGGCCCAGGCCTCATTACCCGTAAGCAAGTTCGAGAGTTCCGAGACGTCATATCCGACGCCGCGGCGCCAGGGAATTGCCCGCAGATCCATGCCATCGTGGATGCCGTAGTACGTGAAAGGCACGAGCCGATGCTGGTCAATGGCATCCCAGAGCCGAAGCTCGGCGGCGATCCGGCCGTCGAACCAGTCAAGAATGGGGAGCCCATCGCTTCGCTCCGGTGTTGCGGTGAGGCCGAGAAGCTCGACCGGGCGAACGTGATCGAGCAGCGCCCGGTACGAGGCTGCCGCGGCATGGTGGAATTCGTCGACTACGACGACTTCGAATTGCTCGGGAGCGAGATGAGCCAATCCCGTTCTGTTGATGCTCTGGATCGACGCGAATACGTGCTCGAACCGAGTCGGATGATTTCTGCCGACCCACAGCTCCCCGAACGAGTGATCTCGGAGCGCCTGCCGAAAGGTCGCCATGCTCTGCAGCAGGATTTCTTCGCGGTGGGCTACGAAAAGGAGGCGCGCATGGGGAATCGTCTCCCTCAAACGCGCGTAATCGAGCGCCGCCATGACGGTCTTTCCGGTACCTGTCGCCGAGACGAGAAGGTTACGGTGATGCCCTTGCTGCCGCGACAGCGCGATCAGTTCAAGCAGACGTTCCTGGAAGGGCTCCGGACGGACTTCGGTCGGGCTGAGCAGGATGACGGGGCCTATTGCCTGCGTGGTCCCGATCTTTCGCAGGAAGTGCTCGCGCTCGTACGGAATGAAATCGCCGCTGCTCCAGTAGCTTTCGAAGACGGCCGCAAACTTATCGACGACATCCCGGTTCCGTGCTGCGGACATTCGGATGTTCCACTCGAGTCCGCTGACCTGTGCCGAATGAGTCAGATTCGAAGAGCCGATGTATGCGGTCGAGAATCCGGATTGACGGTGAAAGAGCCACGCCTTGGCGTGAAGTCGCGTGCTTTCGGTGTCATATGAGACCCGAACGTCGGCGCCGGCCGCGCAAAGCTGGTCGAGTGCGCGCGCTTCTGTAGAGCCCGTGTACGTGGTCGTCAAAACGCGAAAGGCGCGGTTCGCGCCGCAGTGCGCACGGAGAGCCTCGAGCATCGGCGCAATCCCGCTGCGACGAATGAACGCCATGACGACGTCGATTCGGTCGGCTGAATAGATCTCTGTCAGGATCTGGCTGCCCACACGAGGTTCACCCGGAGCGTTCGTCAGGAGTGTCGTGTCCAAAAGTGGGATGAGCGGCTCGGTGATCGATTCGGACCGGCCATCGGGAAGCCGCGCGAGTATTGCCTCCAGGATCTCGCCGGGTTCCATTGGACGTTCCGCAGCAAAGTCCTTGTTCGAAACCTCCTGACCGATCACATCGATCAGTTTGCGTGCAAGTGAAATTCCGACAACGGCGCGATCATCCTCAGCGAGCGCCTCAATCGCTCGCTCCATGACGCGCGAGAGGTGGAGCGAGATCCGGTCCGCAGCTTCGGCGTCTCGCAACCGCCGACGGCGAACCCTCATGTCGTCGGGTGCGTCTTGGAGCCCAGCATTCAATGCTTCAGTGACGACAATCTCGTAAAGGCCGCGTTCCTTGCGAGGCATTGCGTTGAGTGTACGAGAAAAGCCTTTCGAGACACTGTCTGAGTCGTGATTGGGCGTGAGCGATTTCCCTGCGAACGAATTCGGGATCAGCGTCGCCATCAGGCACCTCTTCGTGCGGGATGGTCAGCCCACTCCCGATTCACGCAATCGGCGTAGAGTGGATGGCGTTTCTCCAAGTCGCCCGCGAGGAGCAGTGATGGCAGACTTCCTCTCCTTCATCCCGCCGGCAGCACTCGCCAGGGCCGCGCAACGCGGCCCGATCCGCGTCCTCGGAATCGACCTCGGCACCACGAATTCGACGGTGAGCGAGATCGAGTGGGATCCCGCGAGCGGCCGTCCGCCCGAGGTGCGCTGCCTCGAGATCGATCAGCTCACGGACGAGGGGCGCCTGACGCACCTTCTGGTTCCCTCGATGGTCGCGGTCAGCGGCGACGTCGCCGTCGTGGGAGAGCGTGCCAAGCGTTGGCGCTCCCGCCTCGGCGAGCTGGGGCTCAAGCACGAGATCGACATCTTCTGGGACTGCAAGAACGAGATCGGCACGGGCCGCACGTACCATCGAGCTGCCGAAGGGTTTCGGAGCCCCAAGGAGATCGCCACTCACGTGCTCTCCTTCCTCCGCGATGCGGCTTCCAAAGACGCAACCCCCGCCAAACGCACGGTGATCACGGTGCCGGCATCGTTCATGCCGAGCCACCGTGAGGACACTCTCGAAGCGGGTCGCAATGCGGGCTTCGAGATGAAGTCCGGCGATCTTCTCGACGAGCCCATGTCCGCGCTTCTCGACCACCTGTTTCGAAATCCCGAGGAGTCTCTCGGAGCGGTAGATGCGAAGCGGAATGTGCTCGTCTTCGACTTCGGGGGCGGTACCTGCGACGTTGCGGTATTCGAGCTGCGTCCGGGAAACAGCGGTGAAGCCTTGCAGCTTTCCGCGCGAGCCGTGTCGCGATATCACCGGCTGGGCGGCGGAGACATCGACCTCGCCATCGTGCACCAGGTGCTCATCCCGGCGCTGCTGGTCGAGAACGGCATCAGCCGCACCGAGCTGGACTGGGAGACGAAGGCAAAACGCCTCGGCCCGATGCTGTTAGGAATTGCCGAGCAGCTGAAGATCGGTCTTTGCTACGAGATCGGGCGGCTGAAGGGTTTCGGCCGTTACGACACCGCCGACAAGTCGACGATTGTCCGGAAGATGCCGGGACAGACGTACGCGCTCGAAGGGCGCACCGTGCCGTTCTCGAGTCCTTCTCTCACGGCCAAGCAGTTCGAGAAGCTCCTGGAGCCATTCCTCGACCCCGACACTCTGTATCCAAAAGAAACCGATTACGTGATGATGAACTCGATCTTCTCGCCGCTCCACGACGCGCTCTTCCGAGCGGGGCTGAAGCCGGAAGAGGTCGACGTCTGCCTGCTGGTCGGCGGCAGCGTGCTCATCCCTCAGGTGCAGGACGCCGTGCAGGAGCACTTCACGAACGCAAAGGTGATTCGTGACTCCGACCCCGACCACGTGCAGACGTCCGTGGCGCGTGGTGCCGCGTGGCACGCGCTCGCGCTGGAGCTGACCGGACGAGGGATCCTTGCGCCGGTCACGGGCGACAGCCTTTCGATCCTGACATCCTCCGGTCCGATCGAGCTGGTTGCGAGGGGGGCATCCCTTCCGCAGCCGGCCGGCGCCGGGGAGTGGCTCGTCAACAACTCCCTCGTCGTTCCTTCCGCGGAGCGCGCCACCGAAGAGCCGCTCCAGCTTCGGATCGAGGTGGTGGACGGAAACGATCGCCCCGTGATCCGCGAGGTCTGTGACATCACGCAACCGCTCAGCGCCGGCGAGGGCTTGCTGCTCCGCTACCGGGTCGACGAGAACCAGGTGCTCCACGTGGAAGTGACTCGAGCGAGCACCCCGGATGCGCCGAGTTTCAAGATCCAGCGTCTCAACCCGCTCACGCATGTGGTGAGCCCTCAGTCGACTCGCGCACAGATCCTGGAGATGGAAGAGGCGCTCCGTTCGAAATCGATTCCGCGAGCGCAGATGCCCGCCACTGTCCAGAAGGTGGCGACGCTGTACGGCGAGCTGGGGCAGGTGGAAAAGGCGCTCGGCATCCTGAAGGGTCTCCTGGCTCAGGGCGGCGAACGGAATCCCCGGCTCCTGCATCGGATGGGAATGCTTTCGAACTCGATTCAGGATTACGACAAGGAGGAGGAGTTCTATCGCGAGGCTTCCCTGTCGCCGCGCTGGTCCGCCTCGCTCTTCAACCTGGCGCTTTCGTTCCGGAGGCGTGGAATGCTGAATCAGGCTCTCGAAGTCCTGGACGAGGCTGTCGCACGGGACGATGACCCGCCGACGCTCGTCATGAGGGCCCTGACCTTCGACGGGCTGGGGAGCGCGAAATCCAGGGACGCCGATCTGAAGAGGGCGATGAGCGCATTCGACTCTCCCAAGGCCCTGAACGAATGGGAGCTCGGGTGGTTCGTTCAGGGCGCCAGGCTGGCCGGTGATGCCGAGAAGCTTGCCGGCGCCGAGGCCGAACAGAAGCGTCGCGCGGGAGCCAAGCCCGTCGAGGCGCCGATCGCTGGCCTTCTGCCTGACGTGAATTACGCCCTCGGCCCGGTCAACTGAAGGACGAGGGGCAAGTACGCGATGCCCACCTGGCTCGTTCCCGAATCGGACCTGACTCCGGACCAGCTTCGCGCCGTCCGGTTTCCCGACGATCGCCACAGGATTCTTTACGGCGCTCCCGGATCCGGAAAGACGATCGTGTTGCTGCATCGAGCGCGGCACCTTCGGTCGCTCCGGAAAGTTCCCGACGAGAAGCTCAGGATCTTCGTGTTCACAAACGTGCTGAGCCAGTACATCCGGTCGGCGCTGCAGCTCCTCGAGATCCCGGAAGACTGCGTGATGACCTTTGCGCACTGGTGTCGGACGTTCTTCGAAGAGGAGCAGCTGGCAAGACTGCTACCGCGGACCCAGCGCAACCAGATCGACTTCAAGGCCGTTCAGCAAGCGGTGCTCGCCCGAGTCAGGAATCATCCCGCCCAGTACGAGGGTCGATTCGAGCTGGTCATGGTGGACGAAGGGCAAGACCTCGACACAGGGGCGTTCGAGATCCTTCGTACGATCGCGAGGCATGTGACGGTCTGCGCGGATCCGAAGCAGCAGATCTACGAAGCGGGTGCGGCGAACGATGCCATTGTCAAAGCGCTCGGAGCCAGCACGGCTTCCTTCCTCAATGCCTATCGCTGCTCGCCCTACATCGCGAAGCTCGCGGGTCGATTCCTTGAAGACGCGGAGGAGCGAAACTTCTTCCTGCGGCAATCGACGCCATTTCAGGGGCAGCGCGAGACGCCGGTGTTTTTCAAGGCGGAGACTTTCGAGGAGGAGCGAGCGAAGCTCGTCGAGATGGTTCGAGTCCGATGCCTGAAGGGGGACCGTGTCGGAATTCTTTTGCCTCAGAACCGACAGGTGATGGGCTTCGCAAAGGGCCTCACTGAGGATGGATTGACGGTCGAGGTATACAACAAGGCATACGGTGGAAGGCATGACGAGAACGGCCGTCTGCCGGACTTGAATTTCGCGACTGACAACCCGAAAGTTCTTTCGTACCACAGCGCGAAGGGCCTGACGTTCGATTCGGTGCTGATGCCGCGGCTCGTGCCGATGTCGTTCAACAGCTTCAATGCACGCCTGGTCAACCGGTTGCTGTTCGTGGGAATCACGCGGGCGACGAAATGGGTTTACATGAGCTCGTGCGGGACCGGAGTGCTTCAGGCGCTCAAGAGCGCC
The DNA here is from genome assembly GCA_039919545.1 of Thermoanaerobaculia bacterium. Lineage (GTDB taxonomy): Bacteria > Acidobacteriota > Thermoanaerobaculia > UBA5066 > UBA5066 > JBDSFL01. Next base: position 22,762 of record JBDSFL010000553.1, read on the forward strand.
GGGCTGGATGACGCGGGCGACGACCTCACGGTGATCGATGCCGTGGCGCTACGGAATGGCGGCTTGTTGGGGGCTGGGCCGGCGGTGCCGAGGTCTGCGCCGCAACCGGAAGTTATCGATGATGACGACGGGGGTTCGACGGGTTGGCTGTGAGTCCTGATTGAGCGACGACGCCGCGGTCAGGGTGTCTCACCCAGCTCGGCTGGGTCGAGGAGCCGGCGGCCATGACGCACTGTCAGGACGACGACGCTCTTCGGCGCGATCCGGTAGATCACGCGGTAGCGACCATGGAAGACCTCTCGGTAGGGACCGCGGCCGTAACCCGGGACGACCCGGCCGCGTTCGGGAAACGTGCTGAGGCCCGCGGCCAAATCGAAGAGGCTGTCTACCCACCTGCGGGCAGAGGCAGGATCGTCCTTCGCGATGTACGCCGCGGCTTCTGCAGCGCGTTCCAAGGCGAGTGGCGACCAGGTGACCTTCACCTGCCCGCGAGCGACTTCAACACGTGCTTGCGTGCCTTCTCGTTGGGCACTCCCTTGTCCCGGGCGATCTGCTTTTCCGCCACATGGATGTCGCGCAGCGTCTCGAGCTCTTCGATCAGCCCTTCATACTCTCGGACGTCGAGGACGACCGCCGCGCTCTGGCCGCGATGCGTGAGCACAAGAGGACGCTTACTCTCCTTGACGTGGCGGATCAGCTCCGCCGCGTTGGCGCGAAACTGAGAGATGGGCTTGATGTCCTCGACGAAATGGGCGCGACGCATAAGGGGTACCCCCGACGGTACATTGTAGCGTACGGTCGTACGTACATCACGGAGCTGAGACGCGAGAGCCATCGGCTCGTCGCCTCCGTCCGTCCATTCCACACGCTCGGAGGCGGCTGGCCGATTTCTCCTTGGCCTCTCGCCCTCACCAGAAGTTCAAATCAGGTTCGTGAACAGCGCTGATCCCGCGCTCTTCGAGCTCGCGAAGGATGTCAGGAAGATCACTCTCCTTGATGCGATAGAAGACTCCGTTGATGGATGACTTGTCGGCCGTCACGTATTTATCCGCCAGCTGGGCCGGAAAGACACACAGCATCTCCTTCTGGAGCCAGGGCGGCCAGTCACCGTCGCAAAAGCCGGGAACGGCTTCGGATTGGAACGGCCCATCCAGAGGGGGCTCCTCCCACAGGGCCTCCACGAGCTCTTGCCAGTCGTATTCGCCAATCTGGCTCTTGAACTCTCCCCAGGTCTTGGATTGGTGGCGCGCAGCATGAAGGCTGTCCACGTATTCCGCCCGCTCGCGCGTTGCGAAGACGACGTCGTTGGTTGCAGGGCTGGTCGTGTAGACGAGCTCGGCATGCGTGGGGCGTTCGATTTTCGAGTCGACGCGCTTCGGGACGAACAGTCTCTCGACGGCCGCCGCATCCGGCGCTTCGCCTGCCTTGACCGCCGTCAGGAACTGGACGAAATCGGCGACCTTGCGATCGCGCGCACGCTCGACACGTTTCGCGTGCGGGCGCGAGGGGCGGGATGAAAAAGGGGTGACGGGGCGGGAGTCATTCATGGGGCGTCCTTTCGCTGAAGCGGTTCACCTCGATCGCACATGGTCCCGGACGAACCGGTCGGCTTTACCACCGTATGGACTACGGTCTGGTGGACGGGTCCCTGGAGCCGATGCTCCTCGCCGTCTCTCTTCATGCTCACCAGCCCGAGGCGGGACTGGCGAATTGCCTCAAAGAACCTTGTACAGAATAGGCGCGAGACTCATGTTGTCAAGCCTGGTGTTGCACCCGTATTAATCTGCGCAGAGAAGCAGAGGGAGGGAGTCTCAATGAATCGTCGAAGTTTCTGGGTACGCAGCGCGGCAACACTCGCGGGCTTGGCCGTCACGGGGCCCGCGTGGTCGAGGCCGGCGCGCGGTCTGGACACCTGGCTGCACCGGTTCAAATCGTTTCCGGGAACCACGAGTTTCCGTATCGATATCGACCGCCACGAGCTGGCGTCCGACGGGGCGGGCGCGCAGCTCTTCGTCGCAAGCTCGATCAAGACGTTCATACTTTGCCAGTATCTCCGCGACACCGAGTCGGGCGATCTCTCCGAGGATGAACAGCTCCCCGTCAACGACAGCGTTCGTATGACCGGCAGCCCTGTCCTCGTGGAGCTGACGGGCACGACTCCGGCCCGCTCGATCCTCGAGGCGATGATCACGCACAGCGACAACACGGCGACCGACATCGCTCTGCTGCGTGTCGGGCCGGATCGCGTTCGGTCCTTCATTGCCGCGCATGGTCTCGGTGCAACGCTCATCCCGGATTCGACACGCCGGTTCTTTTCCTACAATGTCGGCGCGCCGGTTGGCGTGGACATCGGCTGGTCCGGTGTCCAGGAAGTGCTGGCGTCGGGCCATGCCCTCGGGCCGCCACATCGGCCGCTCAATGATCAGGAGACCTTGGCCAGCAGCGCCGATGATCTGGTGTCGTATTACAAGCGAGCCCTTGCCGGCAAGTTCTTCACGAGGGGGACAACGCTTGCGGAATTCAAGCGAATCCTCCTGACCAACTCTTTTTTTCCCGAGGACACCGTGGGTTACGGCAAGGGCGGCAGCGGTGATTGGGTCGCCGATTCCACGGTGGTGGCTGACTTCCACGCCCTCTCGTACGCCGGGCAGATGGTCGTCAACGCGACCCCGGTCACGTTCTGCTTCATCGTCAACTGGACGGGTGAGAACCCGAGCAGCGACGATCTCGTGCCTGATTTTGTCGACGTCGTCAAGGGCAGCATGGGAGCCATCAAGCAGCAGCTGCTTCGTTGAGGAAGCGCGGCCATCCAAGCTGAGCGGACGACCTCCGAGGCAACGGCCTCGGCATGGCGGTATGCTTCGAGCGGAAGCTCACATGGAGTCCGGAGGACCAATTGAAGCTGCAACTCGGAGCGTTCTCTGTCGTGTTCTTCCTCGGCGCGTGCACGGCGGGTACGCGCCTCGCCTCGAAGTTCGGTTCCCGGGAGCTCGGCCATAACTGAACCCCGCTTGTGCCCGGCGCGCCGCGCCCTCAACGCAGCCGGCCGGCCTCTCCTTTTCTTGTGCGTGGCGCTCGCGTCCGGACTCTCGGCCGGATGCCGAAAGCCGGCTCCGGCGGCGCAGCCCAGCCCTCCCACCGTCGGCGTCCTGACGATCGAACCGCTCACGCTGCCGGCCACGCTCGAGCTGCCCGGCGAGCTGCACGCGTACAGGAGGGTCGAGGTGCGCTCTAACGTCACCGGCATCCTGACCGAGCGGCTCTTCGAGGAGGGCACTCACGTGCGCAAGGGGCAGGTGCTCTTCCGGATCGACGACGCGCGCTACGGCGACGACCTGGCGAGCGCGCAGGCGCAGGTCGCCCAGACGCAGGCGCGCGTCGCGCAGAACCGGCGAGACCTCGCCCGCCTCACGCCGCTGCTCGCCGAGCACGCGGTGAGCCAGAAGGACGTGGACGACGCCACGACCGACCTCCAGACGTCGCAGGCCGCGGAGAGGTCGGCCCAGGCCACGGCCACGCGGGCCCGGCGCGACTACGAGGACACGCGGATTCGCGCGGAGATGGACGGCCGCGCCGAGAAGGCGCCGCTCGCCGTCGGAGGCCGCGTCACCGGCCCCGCCGACCTCCTCACCACCATCGAGCGGATCGACCCGATCTATGCCACGTTCAGCGTCTCCGATCAGGAGCGTCTTCGCTGGCTGCGCGACGTCGACGAGCACCGGATCGAGAGCAAGCCCGAGGAGTCGCAGGTGGAGCTGACGCTGAGCGACGGAACGGCGTATCCGGTGCGCGGGCGGATCGACTTCGAGAGCCTGCGCTTCAGCCCCACGACCGGCACGATGATGGTCCGCGCCGCGGTGCCGAACCCGAAGGAGACGCTGCTCCCCGGTCAGTTCGTGCGCGTGCGGATGACGGGAGCGCGCCGTGTGGGCGCTCTCGTCGTGCCGCAGCGCGCCGTGCAAGAAGGAATCGGCGGGCGCTTCGTCTACGTGCTCGGCCCCGGCGACGTCGCCCAGGCGCGCACCGTGACGACGGGGCCGTGGATCGGCCAGGACTGGCTGATCGAGGATGGCCTGAAGGCCGGTGACCGTGTCGTGGTCGACGGCATCCAGCACGTGATTCCCGAAAAGCCCGTGAGCCCTCAGCCGGCAAGGACAGAGCCCCCCCAGCCGGCCAGGCCAGAGACTGCCGAGCCCGCTAAACCCGCTCCATGACTCGCTTCTTCGTCGAGCGGCCGATCTTCTCCTCGGTCCTGGCCATCGTCATCGTGATCCTGGGGCTCTTCTCGCTGCGCTCGCTCCCCGTCGCGCAGTACCCGGAGATCTCTCCCCCGACAATCATCGTGAGCGCCGTCTATCCCGGCGCCACGGCCGAGGACGTGGCCCAGTCCGTCGCCGCACCGATCGAGCAGCAGATCGCGGGCGTGAACGGCGTCCTCTACTACTCCTCGAACAGCACGAGCGACGGCGCGATGCAGCTCGCGATCACGTTCGAGGTGGGCACCGACCTGGACCTCGCCGCCATCGAGGTGCAGAACCGCGTCAAGCTCGCCGAGGCAGGGCTCCCCAGCGAGGTCACGCGCAACGGGGTCGTGACACAGAAGTCGTCGAACGACATCCTCGGCATCGTCGCGCTCCGCTCGGACGACCCGAAGTACGACGCGACGTACCTCTCGAACTACGCGAAGCTGAACGTGGAAGACGCGTTGAAGCGCGTGCCCGGCGTGGGGAACGCGAGCGTCTTCGACCAGCTCGAGCTCTCGATGCAGCTCGTCCTCGACCCGGCGCGGATGGGCAAGCTCGACCTCACCGTGGCCGACGTCGCGGCCGCGGTGCGAGAGCAGAACGCCACCAACCCGGGGGGCACGGTGGGACGCGAGCCGTCGCCGCCGGGCACGCAGCTCACGCTCCCGGTCACGACGGAAGGGCGTCTCACCGAGCGAGAGGAGTTCGAATCGATCATCCTGCGCGCGGGGCGCGACGGCTCGGTCGTGCGCCTTCGCGACGTCGCTCAGGTCGTGCTCGGAGCGCGCGACCAGAGCCTCCAGGGACGCCTCAACGGCAAGCCGACGTCGCTCATCCTCGTGAAGCTCCGCTCGGGCGCGAACGCGCTCGCCGTCTCGTCGGGCGTGCGGAAGGCGATGGACGAGCTCGCCCTCACGTTCCCGAAGGGGATCGCCTGGTCGATGCCTTACGACACGACGCGGTTCATCGTGGCTTCGATTCACGAGGTGGTGCACACCTTCATCGAGGCGCTGATCCTCGTGTTCCTCGTCGTCTTCCTCTTCCTCCAGAGCTGGCGCGCGACGCTGATCCCCGCGCTCGCCGTCCCGGTCGCGATCATCGGTGCGTTCGCGGGAATGAAGCTGGTCGGCTTCTCCGTGAACACGCTCACGCTCTTCGGCCTCGTCCTGGCCATCGGCATCGTGGTCGACGACGCGATCATCGTGGTCGAGGCCGTCGAGAGGATCATGGCCGAGGAGCACCTCTCGGCTCGCGAGGCCTCGATCAAGGCGATGGAAGAGGTGATGAGCACGCTGATCTCGGTCGTGTTCGTGCTCTGCGCCGTGTTCGTGCCGGTCGCCTTCGTGGGCGGTCTCACCGGACAGCTCTACAAGCAGTTCGCGATCACGATCGCGGTCTCGGTCGTCCTCTCCGGTGTCGTCGCCGTCACGCTCACGCCCGCGCTCTGCGCGCTGCTGCTGAAGCCAGGACACGGAAAGAAGAATCGCTTCTTCGCCGCCTTCAACCGGAACTTCGAGAGGCTCGAGCGCTCGCAGATTGCCGGAGCCGCCGCCCTGCTGCGGCGACCGCGGTGGGGAGTCCTCGGCTACGTCGTGGCCGTCGCTGCGCTGCTCCTCCTCTTCAAGATCGTGCCTGGCAGCTTCGTGCCGCCCGAGGACCAAGGCGTGATCCTCGCCGCCATCGAGCTGCCCGACGGCGCGTCGAAAGAGCGGACGGACGCGGTTCTGGCGCGCGTGGAGAAATATTTCGGGTCGCTTCCGACGGTCGCCGATGTCGTCGCGCTGAACGGGCTCAACCTCCTGACGGGCGGCAACGCGCCGAACGGCGCGACGCTGTTCGTGACGCTCAAGCCATGGGGAGAGCGCAAGAAGCCTCACGAACACGCCTCCGCGATCGTCGCGGCCGCGTACGGTGAGTTCGCGAAGATCCCCGAGGCGCGCGTGTTCGCGTTCAGTCCACCCGCCATCCCGGGGCTCGGGACCACCGGCGGCTGGGCGCTCCAGCTCCAGGACCGGCGCCTCGGCGACGTGAAGAAGCTCGCAGCGCTCGCGAACGACTTCGTCGAGACCCTGGGGAAGCGCCCGGAGCTGGCCGGCGCGAACACGACGATCCGTGTGAACGTGCCGCAGGTTCACGTGCACGTCGACCGCGCGAAGGCCAAGGCGCTCGGCGTCTCCCTCGCGGACGTCTTCCAGACGCAGCAGGCGTTTCTCTCGTCGCTCTACGTGAACGACTTCGGCAAGTTCGGCCGCACGTACCGCGTGCAGCTAGAAGCGGCTCCGCAATACCGCGCGAGGCCCGAAGACATCGGGACGTACGTCGTCCGCTCCGCGAGCGGAGAGATGGTCCCGCTGTCGGCGGTCGTCACGACCTCGTTCTCGAGCGGGCCGAGCGCGGTCGCGCGCTTCAACGGGTTCACGACCGCGCAGGTCACGGGCGACGCGAGCCCCGGCTAC